>JBAZHO010000001.1:0-23926 GCA_041652375.1 Opitutales bacterium
CCGCGCAGGTCTGGGTTCCCGCGCAGTTGTAGAGACCGAAGCTGAAGCCTTCGCCGTGCAGATAGTCCGCAAGATGCTTCATGCCGTTCGGGAACTTGGCCGGATCGGGAATCAGATCGCCGTCGGCGTCGCGCTCGCGGGTCATCCATCCGTCGTCCAGCACGATGTAGGTGTAACCCGCGTCGAGCATGCCGTTGGCCTTCATGGTCTGCGCGATACCGACGACGAGTTCCTCGTCGATGTGGGTTTCAAAAGTATTCCAAGAATTCCAGCCCATTGGCGGAGTCTGGGCCAGAGCGTCGAACTTCTGGGCCTGCGCGGGAACAGTTGTCATCGCGGCAAGGGCCAGCAGGCCCGGCAACGCGGTTTGAACACCAAACAAGTCTTTGATTCTCATGGGAGGGGGTATCTTGTGATTGAAGGAATTAGCGGCTGAAAGAAGGACCTCGCGCCGAAGTCACCTCATCCCGACGGACGGAAAGGGCGGATTTCGACCCGTGAAACTCATCTGAAACGCGGGCGCAACGCTGCGGCGCAGCCTTGCGCGGGACTATGACGATCTTGAACAAAAACACCGCCGCATTCCATAAAAAAGAGTTAAATGTTAAGTAAAGACGCCCATTAACTTAATTTTGCATGGACATACCGTAAAAAAACTCAAGTCTTGAGCACTGAACCAAAAAAATGACCGCACGGTCCTTGGAAACCCAAAGTGATGCAAAAACACATACGAAATCCCTTATCCATTCTAGCAGCCGCTCTGATCGTCGGATCAGGTCTTTTGAGCGCATGCAATACGACCACCGGCGACAAGGCCGAACCGGCCAAGGCTGCCCTCAGCAGCAGCAAAATCGACGGCTTCGCAGTCCCGGCGTGGAAGAAAGGCCAGTTCCGCCTTCCCGAATACGTGAAGTGCCTCGCCAATATCAGGAGCCTCGGCGCGAACTACATCAGCATCCACTCCACTTTTTATCAGGACACCTCGCGCGGGACGGTAATTTACGATGACAACCTCAAGGGCGGCAGTTCCCCGGACATCGAAGAACAACGCCTCGGAGTGCAACTGGCCCACAAGGCCGGCCTCAAGGTGATCCTCAAGCCCCATGTGAACCTGCGCACCGGCGAAGGCTGGCGCGGCGACATAGGCAAAGGCATGACCCCGGAGGATGTTGACGCGTGGTTCGTCTCGTACGACGCCCTGATTGTGGCCCATGCCCGCATGGCGCAGGAAGAAGGCGTGGAGATGTTCGGCGTGGGGACGGAACTTGTCACGATGGACCAGTACGACAGCCAGTGGCGCAACACCGTGGCCAAGGTGCGCGAAGTTTACAAAGGCCCCGTCGTTTACTGCGCCAATCACGAGGCCGAAAACGCCATCACATGGTGGGACGCGGTGGACTACATCGGCATCGACGCCTACTACAAGGTTTCCGACAAGGAAAACCCGACCGTCGAGGAGCTGATCGAAGGCTGGAAGCCTTGGGTGGACAGCCTTGCCGCGCTCTCCAAGAAAGAAGGCAAGCAGGTCATCTTCACGGAGCTTGGCTACACACCCGTGCTCGGCACGGCCATCGATCCGCCGTCGTGGGAACTGACCGGCGCGACGGACATGCAGGCGCAGTACAACTGCTACGAAGCCTTCTTCAAGGCGGTTTACAACCAGCCTTGGTTCGACGGAGTGATATTCTGGGCATGGAGAATCGTGCCCACCGATCACCAGAACAACCTGCGGGACTTCACGCCGGAGGGAAAACCGGCAGGCGATCTGGCCCGCCAGTGGTTCACGGGCGAAGTGACCGAATAAACAGCGACACGCCCTGCAAAGGCGATGATTTCGCCCCGGACGGTGACATACCGTCCGGGGCATTTTTTGTTCGCGCTCCCTAACGTTCCGGCAAACAACTCGCGCGTGCGGGGCAGGCCCGCCACGCCGCCATTCATCCCCTATTGCGGACCGCAGATAATGATATCCTGCCTCATGCAAGTTTCGTTTTGACCTCTCGCCGTTTGATGGATGGAGTCGCCAATTCCGGGACCTATATCGCGGCGCAGCGACTGCTTGAAGCAGGGGAGGGATTCAGTTTCACGTCCGTAACAAGGGCGCGGGACAGTCCCCGCGAGCGCGCGACAACATGACACCAGCCATTTCTCCGCTTCCAATGAAAAAGAACGATTCGCCGATATTCATCGCCGTCATTCTTGCCGTCGCGCTCGCCATATGGATGGCCTCGGGTTTGATTCCCTCCGGCAAGAAGGACTCCGACACAGACGCGAAGGCCGAAAAGCCCCTGTTCAAGGTCCGCGCGATCGAATCCACAGCCGTGCAGATCACGCGCGAGACCTCGGTCAACGCCCGAACGGAGGCCAACCGCGAGGCGGACGTGCGCGCCGAACTGAGCGGGCAGGTGCTGGAAGTGGGCGCGCAGCGGGGCACATTCGTGCACGAGGGCGACATGATCGTCACCCTCGAACAACGGGACAGGCAGGCGCGCCTCGCGCAGGCTCAGGCCATGCTCCGCCAGAAGCAACTGGAGGCCGATTCCGCCGGCAAACTGGCCCAAAGCGGCCTCCAGTCCCAGTCCGAACTGGCCTCGGCGCAGGCGGCCCTTGAAGCGACGCTGGCGGAACTTGCCACGGCCCGGCTGGACATCGAACGCTCCGTCATCCGCGCCCCCTTCGACGGGATGCTCGTGGACCGCTACGTCGAAAAGGGGGACTACCTGAGCATCGGCAACGAAGTGGCCAAGGTGGCGGATCTGGACCCGATCAGAGTCATGGGCTACCTGACGGAGCTTGAAATCGTCGGCGTGCGCACCGGCAAGGAAGCCAGCGCGAAACTTTCCACCGGCGAGACGCTCGAAGGCAAAATCAGCTACATCAGCCCCGAAGCCGACGCGCAGAGCCGCATGTTTCAGGTGGAAATGGAGACGCCCAACCCCGGAAACGCGATCCGCGCGGGCGTGACGACGGAACTGATCGTGCCGCACGACCGGACAATGGCCCATTTCATCAGCCCCGCGCACATCCTGCTTTCCGACGACGGCACGATCGGCGTGATGCTGGCCGACGAGGAAGGCGTGACCGCTTTCTGCCCGATCAACATCGTCAAGACCACATCGGAAGGCATCTGGGTGGACGGCATGCCGGACAAGACGCTCATCATCACTCAGGGCAAGGACTTCATCACGCCCGGCCAGAAGGTGCAGCTCGTGATCGAAAACCCGACCGACGCCGCGCAACCTGACGCGCCCGACGCAGAGCAACCCGCCGCGCAGCCCACCCAGTAACACCAAGCGGAATCTTTACCGATGTTCAACGATGTCATCGCATGGGCGGTCAACTACCGCCGCACGGTGCTCACCGCTCTGGTGCTGCTCTTTGTCGCGGGCTTTTACGCGTGGGTAAGCATCCCGCGCGAGGCCGATCCCGACGTCACCATACCGATGGTGTTCGTGGGCGTACACATGGAAGGCATCTCCCCGCAGGACGCGGAACGCCTGATCATCCGCCCGCTCGAAAACGAGCTGCGCGGCCTTGAAGGACTCAAGGAGATGAAGGCCTGCGCCATCGAAGGCAACGGCCAGATCCTGATCGAGTTCGAGAGCGAGATCGACATCGACGTGGCCGTGGCGAACGTGCGCAGTTCCGTGGACAGGGCAAAGAGCAAGCTCCCGCAGGACAGCGACGACCCGACGATCAAGGAGATCAACCTGTCGGACATTTACCCGATGCTTTACGTGAACCTGTCGGGCGACGTGCCCGCGCGCACCCTCGTGAACATCGCCCGAAACCTGCGCGACAAGCTCGAATCCATCGGCGAAGTGATCGAAGTGGAGATTAAAGGCGACCGCGAGGAAGTGGTGGACATCGTGGTGGACCCCGCAGTGCTTGAGAACTATTCCATCAACCAGAACGCCGTCTTCGCCTTTGCCGCGCGCAACAACCAGCTCGTGCCCGCCGGGACGATAGACAACGGAGTGGGCCGCCAGCCCATCAAGGTTCCCGGCCTGTTCGAAACCCCCGTGGACATACTGGACATGCCCGTGCTGTCCGGCCCGGACAAGGTGTTGAGCGTGAAAGATCTTGCCGTTCTGGAAAGCACTTTCAAGGACCGCACCAGCATGGCCCGCGTCAACGGCAAGCCCTCGATCTCTCTGGCCGTCAAGAAACGCTCCGGCTCGAACATCATCAACGGCGTGCGCAAAGTGCGCGAAATGGTGGCCGACGAGGCCAAGGCATGGCCCGACGGGATAGAAATATCCTTTTCGCAGGACCAGTCGGTGACGATCAAGAGCATGCTCAACGACCTGATGAACAACGTCCTGAGCGCAATCATACTGGTGATGCTCGTGGTCATCGCGGCGATGGGCGTGCGCTCGGGTCTTCTGGTGGGCATGGCGGTTCCGGGCTCCTTTCTGGCGGGCGTGCTGCTGTTGCACATGAGCGGCATGACGCTGAACATGATGGTGCTCTTCAGCCTGATCATGGCCTGCGGCATGCTCGTGGACGGCGCGATCGTCGTCACGGAGTTCGCGGATAGAAAAATGACCGAAGGCATGCACCGCAAGGAGGCCTACACCGTCGCCGCGCAACGCATGGGCATGCCCGTGATAGCGTCCACGATCACCACGCTGGCCGCCTTCATCCCCCTTCTTTTCTGGCCCGGCATCATGGGCGAGTTCATGAGGTACCTGCCCCTGACGCTGGTTTACACATGACGGCCTCGCTGTTCATGGCGCTGATCTTCCTGCCCGCGCTGGGCAGCCTCGTGGGGCGGCCCGGATCGGCCAACCCGGAGACGATGCACGCCCTGTCCGCCGCGGAGCACGGCGACGTCACGCAGGCGGGCGGCTACACGGGCATGTACGTGCGCTTTCTCAAGAGTGCCCTGCATCACTCGTGGGTTCCCGTCTTTCTGGCCACGCTGGCGCTGATCGCCTCCCTGTACGGTTACGCACAGTTCGGGCAGGGCGTGCAGTTCTTCCCGGACGTGGACCCGGAAATGGCGATGGTGGACGTGCGGATGCGCGGCGACATGTCCATCGAGGAGATGGACGTCGTGGTCAAGCAGGTGGAGGATTCCATCGCGGACATCCCCGGCATCAAGATCATCAACGCGGCCACGGGCATCGACATCGGCGGCGGCCTCTCGGACAAGCCCGAGGACGTGCGCGGCTCGCTCCAGCTTGAGTTCAAGGACTGGCAGGAACGCCCCACGGGCAACAAGATACTGGACATGGTGCGCGAGCGCACAAAGGACATCCCCGGCATCATCATAGACATCGGCAAGCCCGACGCCGGGCCGCCCGTGGGCAAGCCCGTGCGGATGGAACTATCCGCACGCAACCCCGAAGTGCTCGAAAAGGCCACGGCGATAGTCCGCGCGAAGTTTGACAGCATGGACGGACTGGTGGAAGTGACCGATTCGCGCCCCGTGCCCGGCATCGAGTGGAACCTGCAGGTGGACCGCACGCAGGCCGCTCGCTACGGCGCGGACGTGGCCCTCGTGGGCAGCGCGGTGCAACTCGCCACGACGGGCGTCAAACTGGGCGACTACCGACCCGAAACCGTGGACAAGGAGGTGGACATCCGCCTGCGCTTCCCGCGACAGTTCCGCACTCTGGACCAGATCGGCGGCCTGCGCGTTAACACGGGCAGCGCCTTCGTGCCCCTTTCCAGCTTCGTCACCTTCAAACCCGCGCCGAAGGTGAGCACCATCATGCGCAAGGATTCCCGCCGCGTGTTCAGCGTGTCCGCCAACGTGGAGCCGGAGGTGCTGCCCAACGACAAGGTGACGGAACTGCGCAAGTGGCTGACGGAAGAAAAGCCCCTGCCCCCCGGCGTGGACTTCATCTTCCGCGGGCAGGACGAGGAACAGGCCAAGGCCGCCGCGTTCCTGACCAAGGCGGGCATCGTGGCCATGTTCCTCATAGCCATCGTGCTATTGACCCAGTTCAACAGCTTCTACCACACCTTCCTGATCCTCACAGCGGTGGTCTTCTCCACCGTGGGCGTGTTTCTGGGCCTGCTCATCACGGACCAGCCCTTCGGCATCATCATGAACGGCGTGGGCATCATATCGCTGGCGGGCATCGTGGTGAACAACAACATCGTGCTGATCGACACCTTCGACCACCACCGCAAAAACGGCATGGAGCTGATGGAAGCGGTGCTGCGCACGGGAGCCCAGCGCCTGCGCCCCGTAATGCTGACCACCGTCACGACCATTCTGGGCCTGCTGCCGATGGTGTTCATGATGAACATCGACTTCTTCAGCCGCTCGATCAACTTCGGCGCGCCCTCCACGCAGTGGTGGACGCAGCTCGCCACCTCCGTGGCCTTCGGCCTATTCTTCTCCACCCTGCTCACGCTCGTGGTCACGCCCTCGCTGCTGCTACTTGGCGGCAGGACGGGCGAAAGGTTCGGCGCTTGGCGCAAGAAGCGTCAGGAGCGCCTTGCATAGCGGCTTTACACGGACGGGCTTGCGCGGGTAGAGTGCCCATTCAACAAGCCTTCGTCCTTGGAAGATATTTCACAAAACAGCATCCCCAGCATCGAGGTCAAAGGCCTGTGCAAGAACTACGGCCCGGTGGCCGCGCTGCGCGACGTGTCTTTCAGCGTGTGCAAAGGGGAGGTGGTCGGCTTCCTTGGACCGAACGGGGCCGGAAAGACCACGATGCTGCGCATTCTCTGCGGTCTGATGCCCGCCAACGCGGGGATGGCCAGCGTGTGCGGCGTGTCTCTGGCGCGCGACCCTCTGGGCGCCCGCCGCCACATCGGCTACATGCCCGAGAACAACCCCCTGCCCGAAGACCTTCGCGTGGTGGAGTACCTGCGCCTGCGCGCGAGCCTCAAGAACATGTCCGGCAGGACCTTGCGCCGCCGCGTGGAGGAAGTGATGGAGCTTTGCGACCTTCGCCGCAAGGCGCGGCGCAAACTGATCGGCTCCCTTTCCAAAGGCTACCGCCAGAGGGTGGGCATCGCCGACGCCATACTCGCCAAGCCCGACGTGGCCATTCTGGACGAGCCGACAATCGGGCTGGACCCTCATCAGGTGCTCACCATTCGCAAGCTGCTGGGCGAGCTGCGCGGTCAGATGACCATCGTCATATCCTCTCACATACTGCCTGAAATCGAACTTTCCTGCGACCGCGTCATAATCATGAACAACGGGCGCGTTGTCGCCATCGGCACGCCGGGGGAACTGCGCGACGAGTTCGTGCGCGAACACTGTTTCGTGGTGGAGGCCAGCGGAGACGTGGACGGCCTCAAGGCCGAGCTGGCCCGGCGACGCGAGGACCTGACCATCAGCGAGGAGCCACGCCTGCCGCAGCCCGAAACGCCGGAATTGCGCTGTTTCGAGGCCCGCACAAAGTCCGCCGACGACATATCGGACCTGCTTCTCTCGACGGCCTGCGCGCTGCCCTCCGTCAAAATACGCAGCTTCTACCGGCGCAAGCCCACGCTGGAGGACGTCTTTATCGCCGCCACGGTGCGCAACTGGGAAACAACCACGGACAACCACGAGACCGCCACCAGATGAAACACCTTCCCGCGCTTCTGAGGCACGAACTGCGCAGTCTCGTGCATTCCTCGTCCACCTACGTGGCCGGAGTGCTGTTTCTGCTGCTCATGGCGACCATCTACTACCTGCTTCTGAACCAGTACGCGGCGGAGGAGTTCACCGTGCCGCCCTCGGAAATGTTCTTTCAGGCCTTCTGGCTGCCGGTCCTGTTCATGGTGCCGCTTCTGACGATGCGCTCCCTGGCGGAGGAGCGGCGCATGCACACGCTCGAAACCCTTCTCAGCACGCCCGTCACCACGGCGGAAGTGGTGCTGTCCAAGTTCCTCGCCTCGTGGATTCTATACTGCCTGCTCTGGCTGGGAACCCTGAGCTTCCCCCTGCTGACCATCTACGGCACAGGCTCCGGCGTGGACGCGCGGCTGCTTCTGGACCTGCCCGTTTACATCGGCGGGTACGCCTTCGTCTGCCTTAGCGGCCTGCTCTTCGTGTCCATGGGCATCATGTCCTCCACCCTCACGCGCTCGCAACTGGTGTCCGGGATGCTCTGTTTCGGCATCCTGTTCATACTGCTTCTGGGGCCGAAACTGATCGGAACGCAGGAACTGGGTCCGTGGTCGGAATGGTTGAAGGAACCGCTCCAGTACTTCGACAGCTCCCAGCACCGCGAGAGCTTCACGCGCGGAATCCTAGACTCGCGCCCCTTCCTTTACTATCTGACCAACTCCGCTCTGGTGCTGGCGATCGCAACGTTGATCGTGGAATCCAAAGCCTGAAAAAAACGATGTCCCGACTGGACGACTTCCGCTTCGCCAACCCCCTCAGACGACTTAACAAGTTCGTCCAGATACTGCTTGCGCTGGGGTTGATAGCGGGCCTGAACACGCTGGCCTCCCGCCACTACTGGAGGCAGGACCTTTCGCGCAACGGGACCTACTCGCTATCCCCGGAAACGCTGGCCTACCTGCGCGGGCTAAAGGAACCCGTGCACGTGGTCGTGACCATGCCCGACGAGGAGAGCTTCGCCGGTTCCGAACAACTGCTCCTGCGCCGCTACGTTTACAATCTGCTCACGGAGTACCGCGAAGCGGCGCGGCACAACGGCATCGAGATGCTGACGCTGGAGTTCGTGGACCCGTACAAGAACCCCCGCCGGGCGGAGGAACTATCGCGCGTGCATCACGTGGACCAGACCAACGTGGTGGTGTTCTCCAGCGGCAGGCGGCAGCGCATCGTCACCCCGGCGGAGATAATGGACTTCGAGGATCTGCGCCCCGTGGCCTTCAAGGGCGAACAGGCTTTCACATCCGCCCTGCTGGAGACCTCCTCGGACAGGACCCCCACCATATACTTCACCACCGGCCACGGCGAGATGGCGCTGGAAAACGTCACGTCCAACCGGGGCCTGAGCCTTGTGGCGCAGGAGCTGCGCGCGCGCAATCTGGACCCCATACCGCTGGACCTGAGCCAGAACGACGTGCCCGGCGACGCCTCGATGGTCATGATCGTCGATCCGCAGGGCCAGTTCCTGCCTCAGGAAACGGTGCGCCTGCGCGCCTACATGGACGAGCGGGCAGGACGGCTCGCGGTCCTGATAGGGGCAGGCAGGCAGACGGGGCTTGAAAACTTCCTCATGCGCTGGGGCATAGAGACCGGCGACATGATAGTCCACGAACGCGCGGCGGACTGCGTGGACAGCGCGGGCGCGCTGCTGGTGCGCTCCTTTGCGGACAACCCCGTGACGGCCATTCTGCGCCGCAACAACGCCCCCATCGTCAGCGGGCAGGCGCGGCCCGTGCTCGCCGGGCAGCTAGCCTCCGAGCCGGGCATCCGACTGAGCATCCTGATGGCAAGCTCCGCGTCGAGCTGGGCGGACAGAGGCTGGCGCACGGAGACCGAACCGGTGTTCAACGCCGGCAAGGACATGCCCGGACCCATTTCCCTTGCCGTGCTTGCGCAGACGGGCACCACGTCCAGCGCGGGCATATCCCTGCCCGGTTCCCGCCTGCTTGTGGCGGGCACAAGCGACATCATTTCCAACAACCACATCAGCGCCTTCGGCAATCAGGCATTCTTCTTCTCGCTGGTCAACTGGATGCTCGACCGCGAGCAGGTCATCGCCATCGAACCCAGACCCATCGAACGCTACCAGCTTCCCCTGAGCCGCGAGGACCTTCGCCGTCTTGCGATCATACTGTGCCTGCCCGCCGCTCTGGCGGCCCTGCTGGGCATCGTCACAGGCATGATACGCAGGTACTAAAACCCCCTTACAGAGAGACCCATGCGCTTCAAGCTCACAATCCTTCTGGTTCTGTTAAACGTGGCGCTCTTCTGCACCCTGTTCTACATGGACAAGAACGCGGACAGCGCCAGAATCTTCGAGCAGCAAAGCACCCTCGTGCTCCAGCCCGGCAGCATCGAACAGGCGGACAGCCTCGCGCTGGACGGACCCGGCGCGCCGGTGCCGTGGCTGATCCGCAAACAGGCGGACGCGTGGCAGATGCAGCGGCCCCAGCAATGGCCCGTCAACCGCTTCGCGGTGGAGAACATTCTGGACCAATTGCGCTTTTTGCGCATGGAAACAAGCTTCAGCATCGGCGAGATCGAACGCTCCGGCATGACGCTGGCGGACTACGGTCTGGACAACCCGTCGGTGCTTCTGACCATCGGCGAAGGCGAAGGCTCCACGCTGCTGCGCATCGGCGCGCCCACGGAAATCGGTGGCCGCCTGTATGTGCTCTCGCCCGACGGGCAGAAGGTTTACGTGACCACGCGGGACATCCTGCGCGCCCTGCTTGTCAAACTCGACGATCTGCGCAGCACGCAGGTGTTCAACCTGCCCGCTTACACGATAAGCTCCCTTTCCCTGCAAAGGGCGGACGGCGCCCGCGTGCGTCTTTCCAAACGCGGCACGGCGTGGGAGTTTGAATCGCCCATCCGCGTGGCGGCGGACGGCGGCGCGGTGGACTCCCTGCTGGCCGACATGATGGACCTCAAAGTGCGCGCCTTCGTGCAGCAGGACCCCGCCGCGCAGGGGCTTTTGTCCCCGCGCATGCGCATCGGCGTGGAGGCCGCGGACCAGCGCCAGAGCCTGCTCATAGGCTCTGCGGACAGCGAGGGCCTGTTATACGCCAAGCTGGAAAACTCCCCCGAGGTGTTCACGATCGACGCCGGGATACTGGACCGCGTCGCGCAGGCGCAGGAGGCGCTGCGGGAGCGCAAGTTCGACCGCTTCGACAAGGACAAGCTCGGCGAAATCCGCGTGCAGATGGGCGATCAGTCGGCGACCTTGCAGAAGCTTGAAACCGGCGAATGGCAGGTGCTGCGCCAGAACGGCGAAGGCGGCGTGCGGACGTGGACCGCCGATCAGGAGATCGTGGACGCTCTTGTGAACGCCCTTGGCGGGCTGCACGCGCTGCGCTTTGTCAGCGACGCCCCTTCCGAGGCGGACCTTGCGGGCTGCGGCTTCAAGGACCCGCAGCGCGTGATCACCCTGCGCCTTGGCACGAGCACCCGCACCCTGATGCTGGGCGATCTGGAGCCCAAGCTGCGCGGCGTGTTCGCCAAGCTGGACGAAGAACCCTTTGTCTATGAAGTGAGCGCCACCATTCTGGACCTGCTGCGCCCCGTGCCCCTGTACTACCGCACCCGACTGCTTGAAAGCCTGCCCCCTGCCGCAAGACTGCAAAGGCTGCGCCTTGTGAACATCAAGGACGGGACGGTGGTTCTGGACATCGGCCCGGACGCCGGGCAGGACTGGGAACAGGTGCTGGCCGCCCAGCCGAACGGGAACGCGACTGCGCTGTCCGCCCTGCTGAACTTCGCGCGCAGCGGAAAGGCGAAGGACTTCCTCGCCGCCCGTTACGACGAGGCGATGCCCCTCGGCGACGGCAAGACCCTGCCTTGGGACTGGAGGCTGGAAGCGGACATCGAACTGCCCTCCGGGACCTCCCAGTCCACCAGAAGAACCCTCTCCTACGTTTTCAGCTCTCCGGTGGGCGGCAACACCCAGTTCGGCGCGTCCAAGACGCTGGAGCTGATGTTCTCCCTGCGCGAAGACCTGATCGACGCGCTGCGCCAGCTTACCTTCGACCACCCCCAGCCCAGTCTGGCGGAAATACCCGCCAACCCCGACGGCGACCAGCCCGCCGCGCCAAAAGCAGATGTTCCTGAAGCGGACAGAACAGAAGCCCCGGCACAGTAGGATACGGCACTGCGCGCTGAAGCTCTGCCACATAAGTGTGCGCGGCTGCATTCACGCGCTGAATCTGGTGCTCGTAATCCTCCTGTGCCTTCAGGGCCTGATAGTCGCACTGACGATGATGCGGCTTGAGATTCCCGTACCCGCCCGCCTGATGCGCAGCGCGGTGGAACGCCTAGGCAAAGAGGGGCTGGACCTGCGCTGGGACAGCATAAAATTCGACCTCACGGGCGGAGTGCGCGCCCAGAACCTGCACCTTAACGACCTTGAGGGGCAGCACCTGTTGAGCGCGTCGCAGGTGTATTTCCGCGTCCGGCTTTCCAGCCTGCTATCCGGGCGAATCGACCCGAATCTGGTCCAGATGGACGACGCGTCCGCGATACTTCCGGCCAGCATGTCCCCGGACGGGACGGAGCGGAAGCTAGTGGAACACGCAAGCATATCGGCCAGCGCGAGAGAGAGGATCATCCAGATCTATCAGGCGCAGCTTCTGTTCGCGGGACGCATGCCCGTGCACGCGACCGGCAGCTTCCGGCTCCCTGCGCCCGGGCTGCCGGGACAGGAGGTCTGCGCCGCCGCTTCGGAGCCTGTTTTCCTGCGTGCCCTGAGCGGGTATCTAAGGCAGGCCGACCAAGCCGCCCGCAAGCTTCAGGACACCGACACCCCCGACCTATATATCACGGGCGGGGAGGACGGCACGATCAGCACCGTGATGACCGCTCTGACCGCAAGATACGGGGACTGGACTGCGACTGAGATAGCGGCGAACCTGCGCATGGACTCCGGCCTCCGCGTGGAATCCGTTCAGGCGCAGGCGCAGCGCATCGAGGGACCGGAGCTGAACATCGGGCGCACGCAGATTCTGGCCCTCATGACAGAGCCGCTGCCGCTATCCGCCACGGCGCTGAAGCAGGCCCGTCTGGAGCTTCGCGCCTACGTGGCGCAAGCCAGCGTCAGAAACGAGGTTCTGAAAGGCGTCGCTCTGGACGCGGTCAGAACACACGGCCACATATCCGCCGCCGCCGCCCTGCAACTGGACGGGCTGCCCGCCAGCCTTGAAGCCGATATTCCTGACGGAGGCTCCCCCACCCTGCGCTACGATCTTTACACGCGAATCGGCCCGTGGCTGCGCCTTGCCGGAATATCAGAGCAAGAGGTCGGCAAGCGCCTGAGCGTGGAACAGCCTATTCTTCTGACAGGGCAGGCCCGACGCGACGCAAACGGGGAAGTCGAGACGGATTTCGACCTTCTTGGCTGGGGGCTGGACGCGCACGGAACCCCGATTGACTTCGCCCACGCAAGCGGCCACGCCGACAGGCACGCGATCGTCTGCGACGAGGTGCTTTTGCAAGGCGGTCAGTCCTCGCAGCGGGGCAGCTTCAGCCAGAACTTCGACACGATGGATTGGAGGCTGCGCCTGAAGGGAGACGTCATGCCGCCCGCGCTTGGACCGATGCTGGGCCTGTGGTGGAACGATATATGGACCGACTTCGTGTTCGACGGCCCGCCCGTGAGCGCGGACCTCGACCTGAACGGCAACTGGCACGAGCGCCACTACGCGAACATTCTGGGCACGGTGCGCCTTGACCACATCCTCTACCACGGCGTGCGGCTGGAAAAGGGTACCCTGACGCTCTACGTGGGCAAGGGCTTCGTGGAACTGTACGACATCGACGCCAGCAGCGACAAGGGGAACATATCCGGGAACCTAGCGTGGCTTCTGGAGCCGGGTCGGCCCATGGTAATCACTTTCTCCATGCTCTCCTCCCTGCCGCTGGAACAGTTGGACAAGGCGTTCGGCTCCGCGCTCAAGGACCAGATACCCGACTGGGAGATGCCGGAAAGCCCGAACGTGTCCGTGCGCGGCAACGTGCTCCACATGATCGACGGAAGCTGGCGCAGCGAGATCGAGGCCGGGGCGCTGGTCTCTGACGGCGTATGGCGCGGCATCCCGTTCAGGCTTCTGAGCGTGAAAATCCTGCACCGGAACGAGCGCACCGACGTGGGCATCCCGTTCGCGCGGCTCATGAACGGGCAGCTTCGCGGCTCCGTATCCATCCTGCACGCTGGCGGGCCTTCCTCCATCAGGCTGGACCTGCATCTGGAAAAGGCGGACATGGGCGCTGCGCTGGACGCGATCCTCAAGCTCGGCGGCAAGGGCAAGGACAAGAAGGACAACAAGGACAAGAAAGACGAGCAGCCCCGCCACGGCAAGGTGCGGCTAGACTTCAAGGGCGATGCGTTTCTGAACGACGTGCCCGGAACCATGACCGGGAGCGGCAGCTTCGCCCTGAGCGACGCGGATCTGGGCAAGATCAAGATTTTCGGCGCGCTGACTTCCCTTCTGGACAGCGTCGGCCTCGGCTTCAGCAGCTTCAATCTGGACACGATGAAGAGCGATTTTTCCATGGATTATGGCTATGCGCGGATGCGCAACGCGGAATTGAATGGACCGGCGGCCCGAATAGAGGCAAAAGGCATTCTCGGACTGATCGACAACTCTCTGGACTTCGACGCGAAAGTGTTCCTGCTCCAGTCCCCGGAGCCATCGCTGATGAACGTGCTTGGAACCATACTGTCCCCGGTCGGGCATATCCTTGAACTTCGCCTCAAAGGCTCTGTTGACGAACCTGCGTGGAGGTTCAGGATTGACCCGCGCAATCTCTTTGACACAAGCCAGTCTGCCGGCGAGGCGGCCCTGAAGGGCCGACGCTGAACGCAACCCCACTTTTTCCCCGCCCCGGCCAGTCCGACGGAACCGCTTCCCCGAAGGACAGGCAAGGGCAACAACAGTCAACAAGGAACCCGGAACAACTCTTGAACACAAGAACAGTAAGACAGATCGTGGAATTGATGAAAAAGGCTGATCTCACCGAGTTCGAGATCGAGGAGGAGAACTTCCGCCTTCGTCTGGTCCGGGGCTGCGCGGCAAGCGCCCCGACCCCCGCCCCGGCCACCGCGCAGATGTCGGCTCCTGCGCTAGCGCCGGCCCAGATGACGCCCAAGGCGCTTGAAGGCAACTTCATCAAAAGCCCGATGGTGGGCACTTTTTACAGCGCTTCCGCGCCCGAAAGCCCGCGCTTCGTGGAGCCGGACACGCGGGTAAGCCCAAACTCCGTGGTCTGCATCATCGAGGCCATGAAAGTCATGAACGAGATCCAAGCCGAAATGAGCGGCACGATCACCGAAGTGCTCGTCGAAAACGGCCAGAGCGTGGAATACGGACAGCCCCTGTTCCGCATCAACCCCGCCTAAGCCGCAGCCAACGATGCAGAAAATACTCATCGCAAACAGGGGCGAAATTGCCCTGAGAATCGTTCGCGCCTGCAAGGAACTGGGCATTGAATCGGTCGCCGTCTATTCCGAGGCGGACGAACAGAGCCTGCACGTCCAGCTTGCCGACGGCGCAATATGCATCGGTCCGGGCCGCTCCAGCGAGAGCTACCTGCGGGCGGACCGCATCATCGCCGCCGCGGAGATTGCCAACGTCGATGCCATACACCCCGGCTACGGCTTCCTTTCAGAGGACCCCGACTTCGCGGAGCAGGTCGAAAGCTGCCACATGAAGTTCATCGGCCCGCCCTCGGAGGTTATCCGCAAGATGGGCGACAAAGCCGTGGCCCGCAATATCGCGGCGGAGGCTGGCGTGCCCACCGTGCCCGGCTCCCCCGGCCCCGTGACCGACGAGAAAGAGGCGGCCAAGGTCGCCAATCAGGTCGGCTACCCGGTCATAATCAAGGCCGTATCCGGCGGCGGCGGCAAGGGCATGCGCCTTGTGCACAGCTCCGCCGCGCTGGGCCGGGAGTTCGCCGCAGCCAGCCTCGAAGCGCAGAAGTCCTTCGGCAACGGCAGCGTTTACGTGGAGAAGTTCATCGAGAAGCCCCGCCACATAGAGTTTCAGATCCTCGCGGACGAGCACGGCAACGTCGTGCACCTGGGCGAGAGGGACTGCTCCGTGCAGCGCCGCCACCAGAAGGTCATCGAGGAAAGCCCCTCGCCCTTCCTCACGCCCCAGCTGCGCAAGACCATGGGCGACGCCGCCGTGGCCCTGTCCCGGCACTGCGGCTACCGCAACGCGGGGACGGTGGAATTCCTCGTGGACGCGCACGGCAACTTCTACTTCATCGAGATGAACGCCCGCATACAGGTGGAGCATCCGGTGACGGAAACCGTCACCGGCATCGACCTTGTCGCGGCGCAGATGCGCATCGCGGCGGGCGAGCCGCTGGGCTTCGCGCAGGAAGACGTCCGCCAAAACGGGCACGCCATGGAATGCCGCGTCTGCGCGGAGGACCCGGAACGCAACTTCGCCCCCTGCCCCGGGGAGATCACGCTCTACTATCCGCCCGGCGGAATAGGCGTACGAGTGGACAGCCACGCCTACGGAGGTTATCATGTACCACAGTATTACGACAGCATGATAGGAAAAGTCATCGTTTCGGGCAAAACACGCGAAGAAGCGATCAACAGAATGAACAGAGCCTTGTCGGAGTACTTGATCCGGGGCATTCGTTGTAATATTCCTTTCATACGTTCCATTCTTCAAGACCCCACTTTCGTCGAAGGAAAGGCCACCACCCACTTCATTGAGGAATTTATGGCCAGAACAGCCGCCACTAACCGAGAGGGCCTCTAGGCCCCAAATGAGGATTACTACCATGGACAAACCCCAAAAGGACCAACCCGCAAAACCGAAACTCGTATCTGAAATAGAGGTCGATGATCTCACGTTTTCAGAAGAAACCAGCACGGGCGTAATCAAGGTAAGCCACGAGGTGGTTGGCAACATCGTGCGCATCGCCGTGCTCGAAGTGCCCGGAGTGGTATCGGTGGGCGGCTCGGGCGGCTTCCGCGAGGAAATCGTCGGCCTGTTCAACAAGCGGGACTCCGCGCCCGGCATCACCGTGGCGGAAAACGAGCGCAGCCACTACGAGATAACCATCAAGGTCATACTCCGCTTCGGCGTGGAACTGGCCAAGGTCGGCGAAGAGATCCAGATCGCCGTGCGCGATCAGGTCTCCAAGATGACCAACAAGAAAGTCGCCCGCGTGGACGTGCTTATCGACGGCGTGCGCATGCCCGAAAAGGACGAAAAGCCCTCCCCGTTTGCCGAATAGACGCAGCCTCTCGATGAGGCCGACATGCAAGGCCGTCAAAGGCGGTCAAATTACAAGCCATGAGCGAAGTGCAGATATTCATAGACGCCATGCGGGCACAGCCTGCGTGGAATTACTACCTGATCGCGGGCCTGCTGGCCCTGCTGGTGCTGCTGGTCGCCGTCAGGGTGATGAGGCAGCCTGCCCGGCTGCACGCCTTCAGCACGGAGAGAGGCACGGTGCACATAGCCCGCCGCGCCATATCCGAGATGATCCTCAAGTCCGCCGCCCTGACCTTCGGCGTGGTCAAGTGCCGCAGCCGCATCAAGGTGAACAAGGACAAGCTCTGCATCGCCCTGCGCATCAGCCTTCGCGCAGACAGCGACCTGCGCGAGGTGCAGAAGCATCTTGAAACCCAGATTGTGGATTCGCTTAAACACAACCTTGGTTTTGGCAACCTCGGCCCGATCGACACCACGGTGACATCCATCGTCGGAGACCCCGTCGAAAGCCATCCAGTCGCTCTGGAAGCCCCCGACGGCATCCGCGTGGAAGACCCCTCCGGCAAGAAGCCGGACGCGAAGATGCGCGTGGATTTCTCAAGCCCGGCCCCGAAACCGCCAAACAGCGAGGACGCAGACGACAGGATCTGATTCCCTCCGGCAATCGTGAAAGGCAGCCCGCACAAGACCGCTGAAAGACTCCGCACGGCCCGCTTCTACGGAATACTGGATGCGGCCTACCTTGTTCCGGCTCAGTTCGCGCCCGTATGCCGCGCGATGATCGAAGGCGGGGCGGACATAATCCAGCTCCGCGCCAAGAACGCCGACAAGTCCACCTGCCGCGCCCTGCTCGAAAGCATACTGCCGCAATTCGAGAAAAACGACATCCCGCTGATCGTAAACGACCACATCGACATCGCGCTGGCCTATCCGCGCTGCGGGCTGCACATCGGGCAGGACGACGAACCCGTGGCCAAGGCGCGCGCCCTTCTGGGGCCGAACCGCATACTGGGCCTGTCCACCCACTCCGTCGAACAGGCTGCGCAGGCGCTGGAACTGGCGGGCTTCCTGTCCTATTTCTGCATCGGACCCGTGTTCGCCACCCGCACCAAGCCGGACTACAAGCCCGTGGGGCTGGAACTGGTCCGCGCCGTGCACACGCTCAACGCAGGCAGGCTGCCCCTGTTCTGCATCGGCGGCATCAACCGGAGCAACGTGGCCAAGGTCCTCCATGCCGGGGCGGAACGCATCGTGGCGGTGTCCGACGTTCTGCACGCGAACAACCCGGCGCAAACCGTCCGGGAACTGCGGGCCGCCATATGCCCGGCGCAGTGATGGACGCGCCCCGCCCAAAGGCGCGCTGGAAGGATTTGCGCCCCGGTCAGAAGGTGCTCGCGGGCGTGGTCGCGCTCCTGATGCTGATAAGTTCCCTGCTCGTGGCCGCGCTGGTTCTCGCCCTGACAGTCGCTCCGGCAGTTCTGGTGTGGTGGTTTGCGAAACGCTGAAAACGCCTGCGGACGCAATCTCGCGTTGCGTATTGAGCGTCCGCGCGCAAGGCTTTGTCCCATCATGGCATGGAAAAGAGATCCCGTCCCCTGGGCCGGACACAAGCTCACGCTCAAGCAGAAGGCGCTGGCCCTGCTGACGAGCATCGTGATTCTGTTTACCGTCTTCATCCTAGGTTTCTTCGCGGCCCGCTTCATAGCGGTGCTAATCCTGCGCTGGCGCGGCATGCCGTAGCGACCGGTCGGCACGCTTATAGCGATTGCCAAAAGTGTACCATAATATCGGAAGAAGATTATTTAACCGCAGATAAACGCTGATGTTCGCAGATTATTATAGTGGTTTCGATCAATATGTGGACATTCTGAGCGCTGTAGGCGCGAGATGAGATAGCCCGGGGTAAGTGCGTAGCACGCAACCCCGGGTAATGATTATAAAAAACGGAGTATAAATTGGAACGCATACCCCGGGTTCCGCTTCGCTCCACCCGGGGCTTTCTCATGGAGCGCCTTTGGCGCTTTCTCAGAGTGTCCACAAGTCAATG
The DNA here is from genome assembly GCA_041652375.1 of Opitutales bacterium. Lineage (GTDB taxonomy): Bacteria > Verrucomicrobiota > Verrucomicrobiia > Opitutales > Oceanipulchritudinaceae > Verruco-01. The sequence continues at coordinate 18,869 of JBAZHO010000001.1, forward strand.
TGAACTACTATAAGAGATAATAACTTATGTTATTTTGTCTGCGAAAATCAGCGTTTATCTGCGATTCCTCTATTTGGGGTTTCTTTTGGCATTTGTTATATATAGCGCAAGTACGGAAAGAGCGCCGAGGCTCCCATCCCCGGCGCTCACCATTAACCCGTCGCTCCCAAAGTCGCTGACTACTGAGAAATGAAACTTCCGCTGCCTACCGGATGCAGGGGCCTCTCTGCGGTCCGGCTTGCGTTGGAGGGAAGGAACTTGCTTTTCGGCGCGTTCCTGCTGGCTGCCGGGCGCGGAGACGCCCGTCGGGATGGCTCCACAGAGAGGGATCTGTGGAATGACGTGCTTACCGAGTGATCGGACGCCTCCGCTCCGGTCCTAGAACCATCGACAAGGGCCACCAGTTCCGCCACGAAATCCTGCAGGGAAAGGGCCTGCGCGTTCAGCTCCTCGGCTGAAGCGGCTGTTTCCTCGGAATTTGCGGCGTTGCTCTGGATAGCCTTGTCCAGATCGGATGTGGCGGTGCTGATCTGTTCGATCCCCCGGGCCTGTTCATCCGATGCTGTTGAAATACCTGACATGAGCGACGAGAGGCTCTTGGAGTCCGCCTCGACCTTCTTGAAGCGTTCAAACACCTCGCTGACGAGCTTTCCGCCCGTGGACACCCGGTCCATCGTGCCTTCGATGATCTCGGTGGTGCTCTTGGCGGCGTCTGCGGCGCGGCGGGCAAGGCTGCGAACCTCGTCTGCCACGACGGCGAACCCGGCTCCGGCCTCGCCCGCGCGGGCGGCTTCGACGGCGGCGTTCAACGCCAGAAGGTTGGTCTGGAAGGCGATCTCGTCGATGGTCTTGATGATCTTCTGCGTCTCGCGGCTGGCTCCTTCAATCTGACTCATCGAGTCCGAAAGCTTGTTCATGGACTGGCCGGAACTTTCCATGTTCTGCTGGGCGGATAGGACCAGCCCAAGCGCCTGACGGGAACTGTCGGCGTTCTGCCGCGTCATCGAGGACATTTCCTCCAGCGAGGATGATGTTTCCTCCAGCGTGGAGGCTTCCTCGGAAGAACTCTCGGCCAGACTCTGGCTGGCGCCGTTCATCTGCGTGGCGGCGCTGGAAACCTGCATCGCGCCTTCCTTGATGCCGACGATCACCGTGTGAAGAACTCTGGTGATGCCCTTGATCGAATACACCGAGAAGCCGATGCCCAGTACGATGGACAACAGGATGGTGGCAATCAGCATGAACTGCACGCTCGCAATGCTTGCGCTGACTTCTTCTGAAAGGGCGTCCTGCTCGGCTACGGCGGAATGTTGGATCCCGTTGACGGACTCTGAAATACGCGGCCCGATGCTGTCCATTTCCGCAAGCTGCTTCATGCCGTTGCGGATGTCGTCGTTGAGCTTGGCGTAGCCTGCCTCGTAACTGCCCAGAACATCGCGCAGGGTGGCGAGAACCGCCTTGTCCACGGAGAAGGCATCGAGGGTATCGACGCTGGCGCGGTAGGCGACGAGCTGTTTTGTCGCAAGCCCCGCGTCTTCCTCTTTGCGGGAGTCTATGTACTTCATGATCAGAAGACGGGTCATGAGCAGGTTCTGCCTCGCGTCACCGACGGCAATAAGGGCCTCGATGTTGTTGTTGGATCTGGCATCGGCCAGCATCTGCTTCATCGCGGCTTCAAGCTTCCATCCGTCCGGGGCGAGGCTCTTGTTCAGCACCTCTCTGGAATCCATCATGGAGTCCGCCATCGCGGCAAAAGTCTTATCGTAGCTGACAATCAGTTCCTTGACGTTGGAGAGAAGCTTGGCGCGCTCGCCTTCGTTGATCACGCCTTCAGCTTTCTTCAGGCTGTCGTGGACGACACTCATGTCCTTGACCACAAGGTCGCGGTCCGCCTGAGAAAGCGTACGCATGAACTTGTTGCCCTCAAGGCGGGCGGATACCGTCGTTCCTAGAACTTCGCTGGAAGTATCAACGATGAAGGCCAGCGACTGAAACTCAGCCATCGACCTTCCGTTGGAGCGCAAGCCCCAAATTCCCACGCCGCCAACAAGCAGCATCATTGCAAAGACTCCTCCAACAACCAGAGTCAGCCTGCGTCCAATCGTCATATTTTTCATTATTTCCCTCTTCTCGTTTTAATTGAAAACCCAGTCGTCGCTCCGGGTGCCTTAACACGTCATTTACCCAAAAACCAGTATCACGTCGGAGTAACTTGCACGTATGAGCTGATCTTTACCATACGAATTGCAGTTCTAACTCGTTAATAAAATGTAAGATTCTACCTTCGGACAGGTATGTGATCTCAATCGCCTCCGAAAACAAATGGAATTGACTGTCCCGGACGCGAAAATCACCTCCTGCGAAGAAGTATGCTTGCGCTACCCCCGCCGTGGCGGGAATCATTCCGGCATGAGCCTGAAACCCCAACTTCTTAGCTGGCTGATATGCGACGGCGTGCACATCGACCCGGCCACCGGCAAGCACTACATCCTCGGCGTTTTCTCGCACATCCGCGCGCGCATTTTCCCCGTGCGTCATCCCCGAATGGTGTTCTTTCTGACCGTGGCCGGACTGCGCGAAGGCAAGCACCAGCTCAAGATCACAATGGGCCTGCCCATGGAAGACCAGAAGACGCTTGTGGACCGCGAATTCGAATCCATGAGCCCGCTTCAGCGCATCAGCCTGATCAACGAATTCCAAGGTCTCGGCTTTGAAGCGCCCGGCCAGTACGCCATCTCCATCGAAATTGACGACGAAACCCTGCTCGTGTCGGCCCTGCCCGTCCTTGGGCCGGACAGCAACTAGACGCGCAGGCGCGATTGATCTTCTGCGTTCCCCCCACATGCGTATCTATTTCATGGGAATATGCGGCACGGCCATGGGCAACGCCGCCCTGCTGATGCGGGAGTGCGGTCACGAAGCCCTCGGCGCGGACACCGGCATCTACCCGCCCATGTCCACAACCCTGCAAAGCGCGGGCGTGGACATCATGGAAGGCTACGACCCGGAACGCCTCGCGCGGCTTGCGCCGGATCTGGTGGTCGTGGGCAACGCGCAAAGCCGGGGCAACCCCGAAGTGGAATGGCTGCTCGACGAACGCGCCCTGCCCTTCTGCTCTCTGCCCGAACTGCTGAGTCGCAACATACTCTCCACCCGCCGCAACATAGTCATTGCAGGCACGCACGGCAAGACGACCACCACCGCCATGACGGCCTGCCTGCTGCGCGCTGCGGGCCGCAACCCCGGCTGGCTCGTGGGCGGAGTGCCGCGCGACCTGCCCGGCGGCTCCTTTCTGGGCGGCGCGGACTCTCCCTTCGTCATAGAGGGCGACGAGTACGACAGCGCCTTTTTCGACAAACGCAGCAAGTTCATCCACTACGCCCCGCGAATACTGGTCCTGAACAACATAGAGATGGACCACGCGGACATCTTCCGCGACCTCGACGACGTGCTGCGCACCTTCCGCCACGTCTGCCGCGTGGTGCCCGGCAAGGGCTGGGTGCTGGCCAACGGAGACGACGCCAACGTGCAAAGCCTGCTGCCCCTGCCGTGGACAAGAGTCCTGCGCGTGGGCTGCGCGGAAGATTGCGACCTTCGCATAGCGAACTTCGGCGACGGCCCGGAAGGAGCGCGCTTCGACCTATGCTGGCAGGGGCGCGTCATCCCCGTGCGCCTGTGCCCGAGCGGCCTTTTCAACGCCCGCAACGCAGCGATGGCCCTGCTGGCAGCCGCCCTTGGTGCGTGGCCGCAGGCGGAACTGCCGGAACTGCCGCTTGAAAAGCTGAGTCCCGCGCTGGCAAGCTTTCAAGGCGTGCAACGCCGCCAGCAGGTGCTGCTGGACAAGCCGGGTCTGATGGCCGTGGAAGACTTCGGGCATCACCCCACCGCGCTGGCCTCGACGATTGAGGCCCTTCGCGCGCGCCACCCCGGCCACCGCATCGTGGCCGCCTTTGAACCGCGCAGCAACACCGCGTCAAGCAACCTGTTCCAGCGGGAGTTCACGGACGCCCTCGCCAAGGCGGACACGGCCCTCATCGCCCCCGTGCACCGCGCCGGACGCATGGACCCGAAACATCGGCTGGACACCGCCGCCATCGCGCGGGACATATGCGCGCGCGGCGGGCAGGCCGCTGCCGCGAGCGGCAACGAGGAACTGCTCGCGGAACTTCTGCGCATGGCGCGGGACCCGGAGCGCGGCCCGATGCTGGTGTGCTTCTTCTCCAACGGAGCCTTCGGGGGCATTATAAGCCGCTTCGCCGCCGAATGCGCGGCATAGGGCCTCCTAAACGATGCGGATTGACTGTCGGCACGCGGCGCGTATGATATTATCATGCATTCGCCCGACATGAAAAGAACGCTGCTGCTGCTGACTATCAGCTTCGGACTGGCCTTCGCAGGCTGCTCGTCCACCAGAACAATCGAGAAAACCGGCGATCCGGCGAACTCCGTCGTCGGCGGGGTAAAGGCAAGGACGCCCCTGCCCATGGATATGCGCATCAAGGTGGCGGTGCTGGATTTCGAGGACCGCACGGCCTACGGCAAGGGCCGTCTGGGCAAGAGCGCCTCCAACATTCTTGTCACCTTCCTAAGCCGCTCCGGCCAGTTCGCCCTCTACGAACGCGAAAAGCTGGACAAACTCGTCGGCGAACAGGGTATCAACACCAGCGAGTCCGTCGATGTCTCGGAGGCGGCCACAATCGGCAAGCTGGTGGGCGTGGACTACGTTTTCATCGGCGCGGTAAGCAACTACGGCTACCGCAGCACGAGGTCGCAGGTGCTCATCTTCGGGGACAAAATCATCCAGCAGGCCGAGGCCACGGTGGACGTCCGCATGGTGGAAGTAGCCACCGGACGCATCATCGCATCCGAAAGCGGCACAGGCCTTGTTACCGTGGAAAGCGGCCACGTCCTCGGCGTGGGAACTTCCGCCGGCTATGACGAAACGACCGCCGCCAACGCACTGCGCGCCGCCATAAGCCAGTACGTGGACACGCTGATCGACCAGGGCCTCGCCAACAGATAAGCGCCCCCGCCCTCATATTCCTTCTTATCCAATGA
>JBAZHO010000002.1:0-21437 GCA_041652375.1 Opitutales bacterium
GCTACTTGAGGCCAAGTAGCTCAATCAGGGCATCCTTCACTGTCTGATACTGTTCAGAGGGAAGCGCCCCAAATCGTCGTGTGAGCTTGTGCCGGTCGAAACTCGCCAGTCCCTGTAAGTTGACCGCAGAAGGCTTTGGCAGCCAGCGCGGGTGTCCCAGATCGACTTCGCCCCTCGCGCCACGAACCTGCGACGTAAGCGGAGCAACTATCACGAATGCCCTCGCATCTTCCGGTTCCGGGTAGGCCAGAACGAGGACAGGCCGTCCCTTTTCGACCATTCCCAAGTCAGCAAACCAGACCTCTCCTGCCTTGGGTTTAGTATTCACCGAATGCGGAGTTCCAAGACTTGGCCTGTTGTTCGTCACTGACGAGCCGCTCGGGCTGCGTGCTCACGGCAAAGGGCAGGTCCTCGCGCAAGGCGACCTGAGCCAGAAAGATGTTGAGCGCGTCTCCCGGTTTCAGCCCAAGCTTGTTGAATACCTTCTCGGCCTTGCGAAGCCGTTCGGTTTCCACTCGGGCACGGAAAAGTGTGGTCGAGGTCTTCATGAGCACAAAAATGCTCAATTGTGCTCAAGTTGTCAAGCGACGCAGACCTGCTGCTGGTCGATGGCTTGGCGGCAGGCCCGCGCTTGCACCCGGTGTTGTTCGCTACGGTCTCAATCCGGTTTCTAGGCCGTTGCGCGCTTCCACGGCCCAGCGGTAAACGTTTGCGTAGGCGTTGGCGCTGCTGTCCCACGAGAAGTCTTGTTGCATGTCCCTCGCCTGCATGACGCGGAGCTTGTCGGGGCTTGTTTTCCACAGGCGCATGGCGCGGTCTATGGCTTCGTAGAGGGCTTCGGGCGTGGCTTCGTCGAACAGGAAGCCGGTTCCGGTTCCGTCTTGTTCGTTGTACTGGCGCACTGTGTCGGCCAGTCCGCCGGTGGCGCGCACCACGGGGATGGTTCCGTAGGCCATCGCGTATAGCTGGCCCAGTCCGCAGGGTTCGAAGCGGCTGGGCATCATGAAGAAGTCGGCCCCGGCGTATATCAGGTGCGCGCGTTCGTCGTCGAAGCCTATCCATGTGCCGAAGTTGCCGCCGTAGGTCCCGTGAAAGCCGCTGAAGGCGTATTCCAGATCGCTGTCGCCTGCGCCTAGAACGGCGATTTGCAGGTCGTCGCGTTCCATCAGGCGGCTGACGATCGCGCGCAACAGGTCCAGCCCTTTCTGTTCGTAGAGGCGGGACACGATGCCGAAAATGGGTTTGTTCTTGTCAAAGTGCAGCCCGAAGCGTTCGCAGAGCAGTTTTTTGCTTTCGATCTTGGGGTCGATGTTCAGTGGGATGTAGGGGGCGGGCAGGATGGGGTCGATCCGGGGGTTCCACACGCTGGTGTCTATGCCGTTGAGCACGCCCATCAGGTCCGCCGAGCGGAAGGACAGGATGCTGTTCAGGCCGTGGCCGCCTATGGGGCCTTGGATTTCCATGGCGTAGGTGGGGCTGACGGTGGTGATTTTCGTGGCGTGGAATATGCCGCCTTTGAGCATCGACACCGCGCCCATCGCCTCGACGTGGTCCGCCCGGAAGAGCCATTCGGGCAGGCCGAGGAAGCCGATCAGGGCGCGGTCGCAGTAGCCTTGGTGCTGGATGTTGTGGATGGTGAGCACCGAGGCGGCCTGTCCGAGTTTTGTGCCTGCGTACACGGTGTTCAGCATCACGGGGACAAGGCCTGCGGGCCAGTCGTGCACGTGCACCACGTCGGGCATCCAGTCCATCCAGAAGCAGATTTCCAGCGCGGCGCGGCTGAAGAAGCCGAAGCGGCGGTCGTTGTCGGAGTGCCAGCCCCAGGGGCCTTCGTATATTTCGGGCCGCGCGAAGAATTCGTCGTATTCTATAAAAAATGCCGGGACGTTGCTGCCCGGCAGAAAACTGTCCCATACCCTCGCATAGCGCATGCCCGTGCCGGTGGGGACGGTCAGGGGTTTGTTTTGCGGCCTCCATGACTCATCCCGGCGTATGCACCCGTACAGCGGGCAGACAAGCCTGACGTCGTGCCCCAGTTGTTCCAGCGCTTTGGGCAGCGCTCCGGTGACGTCGGCCAGCCCGCCAACTTTGGCGAAGGGAGCAATCTCTGGGGTGATTATGAGAATTTTCACTGATTGAGGGAGGGAGAGGGAAAATTTCCGTCAGAATACTAGAGGCATCGCGGTAAGCTCAAGCATACAACTGCCCGGCTTGCGTTTGAAGCATGCAAGATGAGGATTTAGCTGCCCCCGGCGGCGCTGTGGCGCTCGGCCCGGCTTGCGGTTTTGCGCGAGCGCGGCTAATTATGACCACATGAAGGTTATCCGGGCACAAAGCGCTGGGTTCTGCTGGGGAGTGGAACGCGCCATAAAGATTGCGCGTTCATTTGCCGACCAAGGCAAGAGACCCGTGTATTCGGACGGGCCGCTGATCCACAACAGGCAGATGATGGAGCGGTTGGAAGAGGAGGGCATCCGCGAGCTTGGCGATTACCAGAGCAAGGCGGATCTGGACGTCGGCCCGGCGAAGGATCCCGACAGCGTGCTTGTGGTGCGCGCCCACGGCATCTCTCCGGAGCGCCGGGAATACCTCAAGAGTCTGGGCCTTGAGTTCCGCGACGCCACATGCCCGGACGTGGGCATCGTGGCAGGCAAGATTCGCATGAAGGCCCGCAACGGCTACGCCACGATTATTTTCGGCGACAAGGATCATCCTGAGGTCATCGGACTGATGGGATACGCGCTGGGCCGGGGCCACGCCGTCCAGAGCCGGGAGGACATCGACCGCCTGCCCGCCCTTGGCGACAAGGTGTGCATGGTGTCCCAGACGACAATGTTCACGGATGATTTCGAACAACTGGTCCTTTACGTAAAAAACACTTACCCCACGCTGGAAGTGTTCAACACGATCTGCGGCGCAACCCGGTCCCGGCAGAGCGACATCGCCGCTCTGGTGGACGAAGGGGCGCAGGCAATCGTGGTCATCGGCGGGCATCATTCCGCGAACACCTGCAAGCTCGCCGCGCTGGCGCAACGCTCCGGCCTGCCCACGTTGCACATCGAGACGGTTCGGGAAATCGATGCCGCCGCGTTCAAAGGCTTGGAAAAAGTGGGCGTGACAGCCGGGGCCTCCACGCCGGACTTCCTAATCGACGAGGTCTGCCGGATGCTGGAGTCCATATAGGCACAAGAGGGCGCGGTTTCACATGAGCCGCGAACCGGGGCCTCGATTACGCGAAATTCTTGGGCAACGGCGGAATTAAGACAAAAAAAGAACCCGTCCACGAATGGACGGGTCCCTATTTTGGGGTAACGCAGGAGTTGGCTAAAAGCCTTTTTAAGGGCTACCCAGCACTTAGGAGCCGGGATAAAGTGAAGTCAACGGAAAAGTGAACGATTTTGAAAAGTTTTTCATCATAAATTACGTCGAATTTACTTACGCCCTCAGGAATGGGCAAGGCCGGGAATATTCATCCCGCAACTTGGAATGTGATAATAACGTTAAAGTGGATATTCTCCATTTACAAAACGCCGCAGTTAGTCGAAATACACCATGAATTGTACTAACGTATGGCGGTAGGAAAATCAGTTTTGATAGTCGATGACGACGCGCTCTGCCGTCGCGTGCTACTGTCGCTTGTCTCGGAATTCACGGTCGGGCAGCTCACGGAAGCATCCGACGGCATGGAAGGCCTACAAAGTTACCTAGATTCCCGCCCGGACGTGGTGTTTCTCGATATCAACATGCCCAATATGGACGGTTTGGAAGCTCTGCGAAGAATTCGGGAGGCCAACAATCAGGCCAACGTCATTATAATATCCTCACAAGCCACCCGTGCGCTCGTGTTTCAGGCGCTCCGTCTGGGCGCGCGCCACTATCTGCGCAAAGACCTTCCCAAGGAGTGCCTCAGACCGATGATACGGCAACTGATGTCGCCGTAGAAAATTTAGAGGCCGACCCTAAAATTTTCGAGAAGGGGCGGATTTTTCAGCCGACGGCTGGACTTGCCTTCGTTCCTACGCGCTCTTCCGCAGGCCCAGAAGGAATTCCACGTTTCCTTCCGCGCCCTGAATAGGGGAAGTGATCAGCCCTATTTCGGACGATCCGGGCAGGTTGTCGTGCGCGAAGGCGCGTATTTTCTCCACCACTTCGGTTCGCAGCGCCTCGTCGCGGATCACGCCCTGAAAGCGGTCCGCATCCTTTTTCCCGACTTCGAACTGCGGCTTGATCAGGCATACCAGACTGCCGCCCGGCTTTAGCGCGGGCCATACGGCGGGCAGGACCGATGTGAGCGATATGAACGACAGGTCCATGACCAGCGCGTCGTACAAGGAATGGGGCAGGGCGGCGGGGTTCAGAAAGCGGGCGTTGAGGCCCTCGATGTTGGTCACTCGCGGGTCCCGGCGCATCTTGTCGTGAAGCTGGGCCTTGCCCACGTCCACGCAGGTCACGTGCGCCGCGCCGTGCTGGAGGGCGCAGTCCGTGAAGCCGCCCGTCGAAGCGCCCACGTCCAGCACCAGCGCGCCGTCGAGCGGTATCGGGAACGCCTCCAGAAAGCCTTGCAGCTTTTCCCCGCCCCGGCTCACGAAACGCGGCGGCTGGAGCAGGTCCAGCGCAATGTCCTCCGGGAAGCAGTGCCCCGGCTTGTCCAGCACATTGGTGCCGCTTCGCACCTTGCCGGCAAGGATCAGCAGGCGGGCCTGCGTGCGGGATTCCGCAAGCCCCCGCCGGGCCAGTATTTCGTCCAGACGCAGCTTGTGCGCCCGCTGGGGTTTGTCGCTTTTCATGCTCCGGCATCATCGCAGACGCCCCGGACATGATCAACGGCATTCCTGCAACGAAATAATTACGAAAAGATCAATGATTATTATGAATGTCTCTTGACGTCGGGGACGATATGGGGCAAAGTGGAGTGAAATGGGAGCAGTGTCTGCGCTCATCCGGTAACAACCCACCGGAAGCGCCGCTGCCGCCCCCAACGAACGCAAGCTCTCCGTGGACAAGAAGCCCATCACCTACGTCAACAGTTTCCGCCACTCGCTGGATTCGCGGAGCCGTGTGACCGTGCCCTCTTCATGGAGGGTCGATGGGGACGAGGGGAATTATTATCTGGCATGGATTCACCCCGAAGGCTGCATCGCGGTGTTCCCGCCGGACATGCAGGAGGAAATCGCCCAGAAGGTGAAGGCTGCCGCACAGTCAGACCTTCAGGCGCAGGCCCTTCTGCGCCAGCTCTTCGGCAACGCGGCCATGCTGGGCTGCGACAAGCAGGGCCGCATCCTCCTGAGCGAGAACCTCTGCAAGCAGGCCGGCATCTCCAAGGACGTCGTTCTGGTCGGCCTTGGCCGCAACTTCCAGATCTGGTCCTCGGAGAAATGGGCGCCGCCGGAATTCAACTACCTCGAAGCCATGAGCAAGCTCGGCATATAGACGCAGCGCCTCAACCACACCCTTTCACCACCCGACCACCCACTCTCCAACCCCTGTAACACGATGATCGACCGCTTGTATGACAACGGAATGCTGATGAGCGGCGAAGTCAGACACTACAACTCGTGGGATTACCCCACGATGCCGCGCCTCAGGCAACAGCCGCTCGCGCCGCGCCGCGCACCCCTGCGCAACGCGCAGTCCCGCCAGCGAGGCTACATAGCCCTGCTGTTCGACGTGCTTCGCACCCGCTAGACCCCTTTCCCTTTTACCCCAATGAGAACCTTGGCGCCAGAGCGCCCGCAGCGAGAGCGGCGGATGCTGAGGCTGAACCGCCCCCCGGCGGCGACACGGTTCTTCCGCGCCTACAGTCCGATGAGCGAAGGACACCTCCCAGTGCTGCTAGAAGAATGCGTGAAGCTGCTTGCGCAAAGCGGCCTCTCGCAGGGGCGTGCCCGAGTTCTGGACTGCACCTTCGGCGGAGGTGGGCATTCAGAGGCCATTTTGGAACGTTTTCCGCAGTCAGAGCTAGTAGCAATAGATACGGATCCTGCAGCCGCGGCGCGCGCGAGTACGCTCGCCGCGGCTTATTCAGGCCGCTTCCGCTTCGTGGACGGAAACTTTTCCAACCTCGACACTCTGGACGTGGGCGGCGCATACGACGCCATACTCTTCGATCTGGGCGTATCGTCCTATCACTTTGACACGCCCGACCGGGGCTTCTCCTTCCGCTTCGACGGCCCGCTGGACATGCGCATGAACCCGCGCACGGGCATGAGCGCGGCGCAGTTCCTCGAAACCGCCCCCACGCACGACCTTGTGCGCGCTGTGCGCTACTACGGGGAAGAGGCCAACTGGCGCCGCGTTGTGGAGGCCATCGAGGACGCGCGCGGAAGCGGAGCGTTGTCTCGCACGGGCAGCTTCGCGGCGCTTCTTGTTGAAGTGCTCGGCAAGGTCAGGCCCGGACGCATCAACCCGGCCACCAAGGTATTTCAAGGCATACGAATCGCCGTTAACGAAGAAATGGACGCCCTCGAAAACGCCCTACCGGCGGCTTTCGGGATGCTGCGTTCAGGCGGCGTCATGGCCGTGATCAGCTTTCATTCCCTCGAAGATCGCATCGTCAAACGCTACTTCAGGCGCGAGGCGGGCCTTCCCGAAACTAGGGACGACAACACCCCGCAGCAGAGCCGTCAACGGCGAGCCGAGCTGCTGAACAACAGACCTATACAAGCCTCCCCGGAAGAACTGGAGCATAATCCGAGGGCGCGTTCCGCAAAGCTGCGCGCCCTGAAAAAGCTCTGAACCAAGCCAGACTCGAACCGCCATGACCAGAAAAACACGCAATCCTCAGGACACCATTTACGTCTATCGCATCGCCACGCTTATGGCGCTCAACCTGCTCACCGCAACGGCGGGCGGGCTGGGCCTGCTGTGGATGAGACAGGAAATATCCGCATCAGCCGATCGCATCCGCACCACGCAGGTTGCGCTGGCCGACTGCGAACGCCGCCTTCAGTACGTGAACGTGCAGATCGCCGAGGCCACCTCGCCCGAAGCGCTCAAGAGCCGCATCGCGGAACTGGCGCTCAACCTTCAGGCCCCCGCCCGCGACCAGACCGTTTACATGGCCCCGCTGCCGCAGGTCAAGAGCGACATGGACAACCTCAACACACCCAGCGAACCGCTGTTTGTCAGCTTTGAACTGGCCCTTCTGAAGGGGGCATCGACAGGCAAGTGATCCAATGAGTCCCGCATTCATAGCCCGCTGGCGCTTTGCGCTCGTCTTTATGGCGATTGCGGCGGGCTACTGCGGTATCCTGGGAAGATTGTATTACTTGCAAGTCTTAAAAGGGCGGGAAATCGCCCTCATGGCGGAAAGCGCCCGCGAGCGCGTGGACGTGTTGCGCGCCCGCCGGGGCAACATCACCGACGGCAGGGGCAACCTGCTGGCGGCCACAAGGCCGGTGATAGAACTTGGCGTGGACCCGGAGAAGTTCCGCCCCGAGGACGAAGGCAAGCTGTCTTCGCTCGCGGACCTGATCGGAGTGCCTCTGGCCCAGCTCAAGGAGCTTTGCAAACCCGGTGTCTTCACGGCCAACGAGCTTGGCGAAGTGCGCAAGGTGCGCTGGCGCAAACTGGCGGACGCCATCAGCGACGCCCAGTACGACAAGGTTCGCGCTCTTGGCATCGCCTCCGTTTACGGCAACCGCAAATACGTCCGCGAATATCCCTCCGGCGCTGCCGCAGCCCACGTGCTCGGTTTCGTCAACAAAGAGGAAATGGCGGTCATGGGCGTGGAAAGCCAGCTCGACTACTACCTGCGCGGGCAGGACGGCTGGCGCGAGACCGAGACCGACGCCCGGCGCAAGGAACTGGCGCAGTTTGAGAAGCGCGAAGTCCCGTCCCGCGACGGCTTGAACGTTCAGCTTACGATCGACCTTGTCATTCAGGACATGATCGACCGCGAGGCCGCGATGCTGGGCGAAAAATATCACCCGGACTCGGTCGTCATTATCGTGTCCGACCCCCGCACCGGGGATCTGCTCGGCCTTTCAAACTGGCCCAGCTTCGACCCCAACCAGTACTGGTCCAGCCCCGTGGAAAACATGCGCAACCGCGCCATCACGGATGTGTTTGAACCGGGTTCCACTTTCAAGATCGTCGCCGTGACCGGCGCGATGGAAGAGCATATCGCAAACCCGAACACTCTGGTGGATTGCGGCGCATCGACTGCGCAATACGAAGGGCGCACCGTGCGTCTGCCCGGCGACCATGAACCGCTCGGCATCGTTCCGCTGTCCACCGTCGTGGCGCAGTCAAGCAACCGCGGCGCGGCCCAGCTCGGCATAAAACTGGGCGGCCAGCGCCTTCTGGACTACGTTGACAAGTTCGGCTTCGGGCGGCGCAGCGGCAGCTTCGGCAACAGCGAAGTGCTGGGCATCGTACACCCGCTGGACAAGTGGGACGGCCTGACGATCAGCCGCATGCCGATGGGGCAGGCTGTATGCGTCACCGCCCTTCAGATGCACTTCGCAATGAGCGCCGTGGCCAACGGCGGAGCCTTGATGAAGCCCCGCATGGTAAGCCGCGTTTACGACAAGGACGGAAACACCGTCTTCACTTTCGGCGCGCGTCCGAGCAACCGCGTCATGAGCAGGGAGACCGCACGCGAACTGGCCATTATGCTCGAAAGGGTCCCCGCCAAGGGAGGCACGGCCCCGCAGGCCGGGATCAAGGGCTATCAGGTCGCGGGCAAGACGGGCACTTCCCAGAAAATCGAAAACGGCCACTATTCCCACACCAAACACGTGGCCACATTCACCGGATTCTTCCCGGCCAGCGATCCGCAGATCGCCATCACCGTTGTGATCGACAACGGCAGACGGCCCGAGGGTGGAGTCAGCTACGGCGGTATCGTCGCAGCGCCAGCATTTAAGGAAATCGCACAGCAGATCATTCAGTACCTGGCAATGGAGCCACCTGGAGAGTCCAGTGATGAGATGCTTGCGGATGCCCGTGCAGCGCGATGATAGCTTCCAACCCCAGTAGTTCTCAACTCCAGTTCAACCAGCAACGCCGTAGCGGCTTATGGCATTCAGGCGCCGCGCTGTGCGGCGGGCTCGTGCCCACCCGAGGGATGAATCCTGACTTGAAAAGCCTTTTCGCAGGGCTGGACGCGAAAACGGTCCAGACCGGCGCACTCGAAAGCGTCAACGCGCTTTGCACGGACAGCCGCCGGGTATCGCCCGGAGCCTTGTTTTTCGCCCTCGGAGGCAGCCGCACGGACGGCAACCTCTATATTGAGGAGGCCATACATCGGGGAGCCGCCGCCATCGTGTCCGAGTCCGAGCCCGGACGCATCCCGCCGCGCGTGAGCTTCATCAAAGTGGACAACGCCCGCAGAATGCTCGCGCAGGTGGCGGCGCGCTTTTACGGACACCCAGAACAGGCGCTGGGAATGATCGGCGTCACCGGGACCAACGGCAAGACGACCATCAGCACGCTCTGCCGCCACATGCTCGAAACGCGAGGTCGGCGGGCCGGACTGCTTGGCACGGTGGCCTACATCATGGGTCGCCGTTCGCTGCCAGCAGCGCGCACGACGCCCGAGGCGTCCGAACTGTTCAGCATGCTGGACCAGATGCGCACGGAGGGCTGCGATTGCGCCGTGATGGAAGTCAGTTCCCACGGCATAGATCAGGACCGTGTGTTCGGCCTGCCTTTCAAGATCGCCGCCTTCACCAACCTCACGCAGGACCACATCGACTATCACAAGACGATGGAGGACTATTTCGACGTGAAAAGCCGCCTCTTCGACGGGCGCACGGGCTGCGCGCCGGAAGTGGCCATCGTCAATATCGACGACGCCTGCGGACGCCGCATCTGCAACATGGTTCCGCGCGGCACGCGCGTCGTGCGCTTCGGGGAATCCCTCGCGGCGGACTTCCGGGCGGACGCGCTTTCGATGTCCGAGACCGGCACGCGCTTCACGCTGATCTGCCCCGAGGGGACTTTCACCGTGGATAGCCCGCTTCTTGGCCGTTACAACGTGAGCAACGTCCTTTGCGCGCTGGCGATGGCCAACGCCGCCGGCGTGCCCGTGGCGGACGCTGTGCTAAGCCTCAAGTCCTTTACCGGCGTTCCGGGCCGCATGGAGAGGGTGGACTGCGGGCAGAGTTTCAACGTGCTGGTGGACTACGCGCACACGCCCGACGCCCTGCACAACGCCTTGAGCATGCTGCGCCCCATCACGAGGGGCCGCGTGCTGGTGGTTTTCGGCTGCGGAGGCAACCGCGACCGTCAGAAGCGCCCGATGATGACCCGCGCCGTCCAGTCCGAAGCCGACGAGGCATGGGCCACGGCGGACAACCCGCGCGGCGAGACGATTGCGCAGATTTTCGACGACATGCGCGGCGGGGTCATCCGGCCAGCCGCCATCCACTGGGTGGAGGATCGCCGCCGGGCCATACACCTTGCCCTTTGCGCGGCCAGCGAAGGGGACTCCGTGCTGATCGCGGGCAAGGGGCACGAGGCGTATCAGGAATTTGCCGACACGGTGGCCACTTTCGACGACCGCGCGACGGCCCGCGAGCTGCTATGGCTGCGTCAGGCCAGCGGGATGTGGGACGGAAACGCCGGACAGGCTTAAGCTGCCATTTGGTCAAACTGTGCTGTTATAGGGGATTCGGGGCGGGCATGGAGGCAATCCATACAGATAAACTGGAAAAGTGGACACGGGGACGCTGGTTTCGCGGCCCGGTCCCGCCGTGCGTGAACGCCCTCTGCTTCGACACCCGCGATCTGCGCCCCGGAGACATGTTCGTGGCCCTGCGCACGGGCAGAAGGGACGGGCACGAGTTCCTGTCTCAGGCGCTTGAAGCTGGCGCGACTGCGGCGCTTGTCGAGAAGCAGGACATGCGCGTGAACATCCCCCAACTGCTCGTGGACGACACGCTTGAGGCCCTGCACCGCGTGGCTGCCGAGACGCGCAAGGCGTTCCGCGCCCCCGTGGTCGGCATCACCGGAAGCTGCGGCAAGACTTCCACAAAGGACCTGCTGAGTCTGCTCCTTGGGCCGGACGTCATCTGCACTCAAGGCAACTACAACAATTTCATCGGCATGCCCCTCACCCTGAGCCGCCTTTGCGCCGGGCACAGCGCCGCCGTCGTGGAACTTGGCATCAGTCAGAAAGGGGAGATGGAACCCCTTGCCCGGATACTCGACCCGGACATCGCCATCGTGACAAGCGTGGCCCCCGCGCACCTCGCCGGTCTTGGCGACATGGAAGGCGTGGCTTCGGAGAAGGCGGGCCTGCCGTCCGTCATGGGGCGGGACAAGAGGGTTCTGTTCCCCGCCTACTGCCTTCAGTGGGCCGCGTTCTGCGATCTGCGCGCCCGCTGCTTTGTCACGGCGAGCATGGACGAGGACACCCCGCTCCTGCCGGGTCCTAACTATGAACTGGTGCGCTACCAGACCTTTCGCTCCGCATGCGGCGGCAGCGACATGCTGCTGTTCATGCCGGGGCAGGAGAGCTTCGAACGTTTCCGCCTGCCCCGCAGTTCCACGGGCATGCGCTCCAACGCGGCGCTGGCCCTCGCGGCTGCGCTGGACATGGGCGCGGCAGCGGACGATCTACGCGCGCGTCTTCCGCAGTGGAAGGCGGCCAGCATGCGCGGGGAGCTGCGCCACATCGGCATCGTGGACTACTATGTGGACTGCTACAACGCGAACCCGGCTTCCATGCTGGACTCCGTGCAGTTGTTCCGCGAAACTTTCCCGCAGGGGCGTCGCCTGTTCATGCTTGGCTGCATGAACGAACTGGGCGCGGAATCCGAACTGCTGCACAGGCAGCTCGGCGAACGCATCGGCGCCTTGGACGGCGAGAGCTTCTGCATCGTCGGCCCGGCTTCAGAGGCTCTGCGCGACGGCCTTGTTCAGGCTGGCGCGCGCGCCGAAAGCGTGCACCTTGCCGCGGACCCCGCGCAGGCGAAGGCATTGCTGGACACTTTCAGGAATGGATGCGGGTCGGTTCTGCTCAAGGGCAGTCGTTCATACCGCATGGAAGACTATTTGCCGCAGGACGGCTCAGAGAAGGAAACCGCACAGTGCTGACTTATCTTCAATACCTGTCAAACGACGGCATGCTCGGGCCACTGCGCCTGTTCCGCTTCATCACGGTGCGCAGCGTGGGCGCGGCGGCGACGGCCCTGCTGCTGTCGTTCATCATCGGCCCATACATCATCCGCAAGCTGCGGGACTTGAAGGCCGCGCAGGCTTTCCGCAACGCGGCGGAGGTGGGCAAGCTGGCCGAGCTTCACGCGAAAAAGGGCGGCACGCCAACGATGGGCGGTCTGATGATCTTCGTTTCCGTGTTCGTGAGCACCGTGCTCTGGGCGCGGCCCAACGTGTATATCGCCGTGGCGCTGCTGGTCTATGCCGGGCTTACGCTGGTGGGCTTTCTGGACGACTTCCTCAAGATCAAATACCGCAACAGCAAGGGACTGAGCGGACGCTACAAGCTACTGGGACAGGGCCTGCTGACAATCGCCGCGATGTGGCTGCTGCTGGAATTCGGCGGCATGTTCTCCGGGGGCGACATGAGCGGCGCTTACGTGGCCGAGTGCGCCCGCCAGCTATGGATGCCTTTCTTCAAGACGCCGCTGCTCTGGACGATGCCGATCTGGATCATGGCTCCGTTCCTCTTCCTCGTGCTTGCAGGTTCGTCCAACGCGATCAATCTTACGGACGGGATGGACGGTCTGGCCATAGGCTGCACGGTGACAGCCGCGTTTGCCTTCGGAATCATGGCCTACGCGAGCGGCCACGTCATCGTGGCGGACTACCTGCTTCTCACGCCTCTGCCGGGCACCGGAGAACTTGCCATACTCTGCGCCGCCCTTGTGGCCGGCAGCCTAGGGTTCCTTTGGTTCAACGCGCATCCGGCCCAGATTTTCATGGGCGACACGGGTTCGCTGGCCATAGGCGGCCTGATCGGCGTGGTGGCGTTCATGATCCAGCAGCCTTTCACGCTGGTCATCGTGGGCGGCATCTTCGTAATGGAGGCCGGTTCGGTAATCATTCAGGTGGCCTCTTTCAAGAGCACTGGCCGCCGGGTTTTCCGCTGTTCCCCGATACATCACCATTTTGAGCTGAAGGGCTGGGCGGAAACGCAGGTTGTCGTGCGTTTCTGGATACTGTCCCTGATATTCGCCGTCTGCGGTCTTGCCACGTTGAAGCTTCGATGAGCAATCATTCAAACATCCCCTCCGATATAGAACCGCTGCTGGCGCGTCCCGTGGCGGTGCTGGGGTACGGCGTGAGCGGACAGGCCCTCGGGGGGCTGCTCGCCCGCATCGGCGCGGACTTCGTGTTTTACGACACCAAGGGGCGCAACGCAGTACATCTCTTCGATGCCGCCGCAGCAGCAGGGCACAGTCTGGTCCTTTACAGCCCCGGCTTCGCGCAGGGGCATCCTTGGCTGGAGGCCGCCCGCGTGGCGGGCTGCGCGCTGATGGGCGAGCTTGAGTTCGCGTCGCGCTTCTGGCGTGGCCGCCTGATCTGCATCACCGGGACAAACGGCAAGACCACGATGACGGAGCTTGTCGCCGCCGTACTGAATCTTTCCGGCCAGAAGGCGCTCTGCGTGGGCAACATCGGGAGGCCTCTTTCGGACATCGCCCTGCGCCCGGAGTGCGAGGGCTGGACGGCGGTCTGCGAAACCAGTTCCTTTCAGGCCGAGAGCTTGGACAAGTTCCGCGCCGACAGCCTCATATGGGTCAACTTTTTCAACAACCACCTCGACCGCCACGGCGACGCCAAGGGATATTTCGCGGTCAAATGGAAACTCGTGGAACGTCTGCGGGGCACGGAACTGGTGCTGGGCGAGAGCGTGGCCGCTGCGGCGGAACGCTTCGGCTATGAACTGCCGGATTTCGCGCAGGTGGTCGGACCGGGGGACTACGTGCCTTGGACGATGCCCCCGGACAGCGCCTTCGGCACGCGCAGGCAGGCTGAGAATCTGCTTCTTGTGCGTCGCTGGTGGGCGACGTCGGGGCTGGATACGGAACTGGTGCGCCGCGCGGCCATATCGTTGACGCCGCTTCCCCACAGGCTCAACCGCATCCCCGCGCCCGGAGGCGTGACCTTCTGGAACGACTCCAAGGCCACCAATTACGAGGCCTGCATAGGCGCGCTTGAGAATTTCGACTCCAAAGTAATATGGATCGGCGGCGGAATGGACCGGGGCGAGACCCCGGAGGACCTCGCGTCCGCCGTTGCCCCGCGCGTAAGGCTGGCGGTTCTGACGGGGCAGTGTGCCCCGGAACTGGCCCGCTGCCTCGATCTGCGCGGCGTGCCGTCCATCTGCGCGGATTCGCTCAAGGACGCCGTGCTTGCCGCGTGGCAAAATGCGCAAAAGGGCGAGAATATACTCTTCAGTCCCGGTCATTCCAGTCACGATAGCTTCCGCGATTACACCGAGCGCGGCAGGTTTTTCGAGTCTGTCGTGGCCGGTCTCGGCGATCCAAACGATCACCTTCCCAAGTCCGACGAACAACTCTCAAACCCTCAAACACAGTCATGAAAAACAAACGCTTTCTAGGGCTGGTTATTGCAGCCCACCTAACTATTGGAACAGCTCTGCTGGTCCAGCCCGGTTGCCAGACCACCCAACCGGCAGCCAAGCCCGTTCCGGCAGTTGCACAGCCCGGCGACGAGGCCCCGATCGCCCAAGGCGCTCCGCGCCCGGTCAATCCCGCCTTCAACGGCGGAGTGGACAACAGGCAGCCGCCCATGCGTCCGGATTCGGTCGATATGGACAACGCTTCCGACGCGCCCGGCTCCATTCTGGAACCTCTGGGTGACAAGGGGGCCAAAGGCATGGCTCCTGCCGCGACCCAGAGCAGCTACAACGTGGTGAAGGGTGATACCCTCAGCCGCATTGCCAAGCAATTCAACACCTCCGTGGCCGCGATCAAGACCGCGAACAACCTTACAGGCGACACCATCAAGGTAGGGCAGGAACTGATGATTCCGGGCGCTGCTCCGGCAGCCCCCGACAGCATCGTGGCCGGCTCCGCAAAGCCCGCCGCAGCGGCGGAATACGTCGTTGTCTCCGGCGACTCGCTCAGCAAGATCGCAAGGAAGTTCGGCGTCAGCGTTGCAGACATCAGGGCCGTCAACGTCCTGAAGAACGACATGATACGCGTCGGCCAGAAGCTGGTCATTCCCGCAGGCGGCAGCGCTCCCAAGCCCGCAGCCCCGGCTCCCGCAGCGGCGACGATGCAATCTTCCGGCGACACCTACACGGTGCAGCCCGGAGACACCCTCGGCGTCATTGCGAAGCGTTTCAACGTGAAGGTTGCGGACATCATGAGCGTCAACGGCATAAGCGACCCGCGCAAGCTCGCGGCGGGACAGGTGCTCAAGCTGCCCATCGGCGCGAACGCTCCGAAGGCTGCCGATGCACAGAAGCCGGCTGCCAAGCCCTCGCTGGATCAGGCTCCCGCCCCGATCATCGTCCAGCCCGCCATTCCGCCTTCGGGCGCAACCGGCGGTTTGGATTCCCTCGACTCTCTGGACGACGAACCCGCCACGCCCACCGTGCCCGTGCAGGTGGACGAAACGGAATCCCCCGTCCTCCCGTAAAGAGTCGTCAGCAATTCTGAAAACATGTCACTTCCGGTCGATAACGCAGGAGCCGATCTCCGCTACAAACTCAGGAATCAAGCCCCGGGCTTCTTCCTGCTGCTTGCCTGCGGCTGCCTGTTCATCGTCGGACTGCTCGTTTTATACAGCGCCGGACTCGGAGAGTCCGGCGCTCCTCAAACATTCATTCGCAAGCAGGCCGCCTTCGCCTGCGTGGGCGCGCTGTCCCTGTTCTTCGTGTGGCGCATGAATCTGGAATGGCCGCGCAAGCTCGTCATCCCGATCGCGCTGGTCAGCGTCGGCCTGCTGGTGTCCGTGCTGATTCCCGGCGTCGCGCGTTCGATCAACGGTTCGCGCCGCTGGCTGGATCTTGGCCCGGTGAACATGCAGGTGTCGGACTTCGCCAAGATCGGCCTTATCTTCGTGATGGCGCACTATCTGGCCAGCGAGCAGCGGCGGCTGGACAGCTTCTGGCGCGGCTACGTGGCTCCGCTTTGCATAGTCGGGACGGCTTTCCTGCTCATCATCAAGCAGCCTGACTTCGGAACCGCGCTGCTCGTGGGCGTGGTCGGCGGGACGATGATCTTCATGGCCGGGGCGAAGCTGAAATACCTCATCCCCACGGCTCTGCTGGGCATGGTCGGCTTCTGCGCCGCAGTGTATCTGGACCCGGTGCGCCTGAAGCGGATACTAAGCTTTCTGGATGTCGAGGGCAACCGCGCGGACGGTTCCTACCAGCTATGGCAGGGCATACTTGCCTTCGGCTCCGGCGGCATCGACGGCGTGGGCCTCGGCAACGGCAGGCAGCAGAATTCCCTGCCGGAGGTCCATACGGACTTCATTTTCGCCATCATCGGGGAGGAACTCGGCTTCATATGGACCTGCGCCGTGGTGCTGCTCTTCCTGACCATCCTGATCATCGGCGTCAGCCGTTTGCGCCATGCCCCGAACCTTTACCAGTTCCTGATCGTGTCCGGCGCGCTGATGCTGCTGACGCTTCAGGCCCTCATCAATTTCGGCGTGGTGACGGGCTGCCTGCCCACCAAGGGCATGAGCCTGCCACTGATTTCCTACGGAGGTTCCAACCTCGTGGCCACCTGCATTCTGGTGGGCATAATCCTGAACGGACTCAGTCGCTGGGGCCGCGTTTCCAATCTTACGCCAAACGAGGTCATCCGTTCATGAGTCGCTTTGTCATAGCATGTGGGGGCACGGGGGGGCATCTGGCCCCCGGAATCGCCATCGCGGAACAACTCACGCGGCGCGGGCACGAGTGCCTGCTGCTGGTCAGCCGCAAGGGCGTGGACGAGCGGCTTTCCGCCAAATATTCGGACCTTCGCTTCGTGCGCTCGCCCGGCGTGGGCATGTCATCGCTCAATCCCATTCGGTTCGCAGCCTTCTGCCTCAGTCAGATACAGGCCGTCATCTTCGCCTTCAAGCTGCTGCGCGAACGGCCCGCCGCAGTGGTGGCCTTCGGCGGCTTCACGTCCGCAGGCGTGGTGCTTGCCGCTTTCATTCGCCGCATTCCGGTGGCCTTGCACGAGGCGAACCGCAATCCCGGTCGCGCGATCCGCGTGCTGCGCCATTTCGCCTGCCGCGTTTACATGCCCGACGGCGTGCGTCTGGAAGGCATCCCCATGACTTCGGTGCGCTACCTCGGCTACCCCGTGCGCAGCGAGATTCGGCGCAGCCCCCGGCAGGAGGCCCGCAAGGCGTTCGGCTTCGGCCCCATCGGGAAGCTGCTCGTGGTGCTCGGCGGCAGTCAGGGCGCGTCCGCCCTCAACAACTGGGCCGTGGTCAACTCGAAGGCCCTTTGCACCAATGGCATTAGCGTGTGCTGCATATCCGGGCCGGACAAGGATGTGCCGGAGGATTTCGAGATGCCCGACAACATGGGCGGCATGGCCAAGGTGCGCTTCATCCCTTTCTGCGACCAGATGAGCCTGCTCTTGAGCGCGGCGGATCTGGCCGTGTCCCGCGCCGGTGCGGGCAGCATCGCGGAGCTGATCGAGTGTTCGGTCCCTTCCATTCTGGTTCCCTTTCCCTTCGCGGCGGACAACCACCAGCAGGCGAACGCAAGCTACGCGGAGCAGCAGGGTTGCTGCATTCTGGTGGACCAGACGCGCGTGGACGGCCTGCTGGCCGAGGTTCTGGACCTCATTTACAGCGACTGGCTTCTGGAGCGCATGGGCTTCAATCTTGAGCAGGCGCGCAGACCCGATTGCGCGGAGCAGACGGCTTTGGACATCATCGAACTTGGCAAGGGGAGCGAGCGCGGGCTCGGTACCGAAACAACGGCACAGGAGAGTCATATCTGATATGCAGCCTCGCAAGGAAACAATAGTGATGGTGGGCGCCTGCGGCATGGGCATGGGTCCGCTGGCCATATACCTCCAGCAGCGCGGTCTGAACGTGCTCGCGTGGGACGACCACGCGTCGGCCCGCGTCGGCGCTCTGTTGGAAAAGAACGGCGTCCGCTTCCTTACGGAAAAAGTTCTGCCCCCGGAGTGCAGCAAGCTCGTTTACTCCACCGCCGTGGGCGTGGATCACGAACTGCGCGTGCAGGCGCGGGACATGGGCATTTTGCAGGTGCGCCGGGGCGAGATGCTCGCCGCGCAGGCCTCGCAGCGCCGTCTGGTGGCCGTGGCGGGAAGTCACGGCAAGACCACGACCACGGGCATGATCATCCACGCCTTGCGCAAGATGGACTTTGACGCCGGGTACATCCTAGGCGGCCTGTTCGTGGACGGTTCACAGCCCGCGGAATCCGGCGCCGGCGACTGGATGGTGGCCGAGGTGGACGAGAGCGACGGCACGATAGAGCATTTCAGCCCGGAGATCACCGTGGTTCCCAACCTCGACTGGGACCACGCCGACCGCTACCGCAACCCTGCGGAGATCGAGGCCGCGTTCGGACGCCTTTTCCGCCGCACTCGCGGCTGCGTCTTCCTGCCCCGCAACGACGAGGTGCTCCAGCGCCTTGCCGAGGAGAATCCCGGCCCCTGCTACATGCACTTCGGCGGCGGCTGCGATTACGACGGCGAGCTTCTGCGGCAGGAGGGCACGGTGCAGACCTTGCGTCTTGGCGGGGAGTTCCCAACGTGCGAGGCGCAGGTCCGCGCCATTGGGGAGTTCAACGCCGCCAACGCCGTCGCGGCGCTGGCCGTGTGCCGCTTCCTTGCGACGGATGCTTTCCGGGCCTCGGCGCTGGCGGACTTTCCCGGCATACGGCGCAGGCAGATGCGCCTTCTGCAACGCGGCGGGCTGGACGTGTATCAGGACTACGCGCACCATCCCTCGGAAATTTCCCCCCTTCTGCGCGCTCTGCGGCAGGCGCACCCCGGAAGGCCCATCGTGGCCGTGTTCCAGCCGCACCGCTTCTCCCGCACGGCCCAGTTCAAGGGAGACTTTGCCAAGGTTCTGTCCAGCGCGGACAGCGTCTATCTTCTGGACGTCTATTCGGCGGGCGAACGGCCCGTGCCCGGCGGACTAAGCTCCGATCTAATTTTACAGTTCCGCAAGGGCTTCTCCGTGGAGCAGGTCGCCACGAAGGCCGATCTTGTCGTCGCCCTGTCCGCACTGCCCCGGCCCTGCGTAGTGGCCTTTGTCGGCGCGGGAGACATAGAGGACTGGGCGGACTATTTCGTGGAACGCATCTCGCGCAAGCGCGGCAACTCCTCATCTTCAGCCATGCCACAGCCATCAGTCTATGAGCTATTGCGCTCCCGCGTGTCGGGCGCGACCCCCATCCTCGAAAACGAACCCCTCGGCAGGCGCACGACGATGGGCGTCGGCGGCCCGGCGCGTTTCTATGCCGAACCGGCCACGATGAACGACTTGCTCGGCCTTCTGGCAGGGGCTAGGGAGGCGGAACTGGAAACTTTCGTCATCGGGCGCGGCTCCAATCTGCTCGTTCTGGACTCCGGTTTTCCGGGGCTTGTCCTGCGGCTCAATTCCGAGGCGTTCTGCACCGTGGAACGGCTGGACGGGGACAGGATTTGCGCCGGTTCCGGCACGCGTCTCAAACAGCTTTGCAGCGAGGCGGCCCGGCTCGGCCTGACCGGGTTCGAGCCTTTCGAGGGCATTCCTGCCACCGTGGGCGGCGCGTTGCGCATGAACGCGGGCGCGATGGGTTCGTGGATTTTCGACATCGTCGAGAGCATCGATCTGATCACCCCGGAGGGCACGCTGGAGACGCGCGAAGCGGACTCGCTCAAGGTGTCCTACCGCGAGTGCGCGGACCTCAAGGAATGCGTGGCTGTGAGCGCGGTGTTCAAGGGCAGGGGCATCGACGACCCGGCGGTGATCCGCCAGCGCATGGAGGGCTTTGCGAACGTGCGCAAGGCTTCCCAGCCGCGCGAGCCAAGTTCGGGCTGCATTTTCAAGAACCCGGACGGCGACTACGCCGGACGCCTGATCGACATGTCGGCCCTCAAGGGCCTGCGCATCGGCGGGGCGGAGGTGTCCGAGGTGCACGGCAACTTTATCATCAACAGGGGAGGGGCCACCAGCGAAGACGTCCTTGCGCTGGTGCGCAAGATACGCAGCGTCGTGCTCGACAAGAACGGCGTGAACCTGAACCCTGAGGTGATGGTTTTGGGATCGAGATGGGAGGAAATTCTATGATGCAGAGAACGGTAGTCATTTCTGGCGGCTGCTCCTCGGAGCGCGACGTTTCCATTCGCTCGGGCAAGGCCGTGGCCGCAGCCCTGCGCAGCGGCGGCTTCGAGGTGGTTGAAATCGATCTGCTGCGCGAGGAACTGCCCGAGGGGCTGAACCCGGACAACGACGTGGTGTTCCCCGTCCTGCACGGCGGCTTTGGCGAGAACGGCGCCATTCAGATTTTGATGGAGGAGCGCGGGATCGCCTTCGTCGGCTGCGACAGCTTTTCCAGCCGCCTTTGCATGGACAAGGCGCTGACCAAGCAGAGGGTGGCCCGCGCGGGCGTGCCTCTGGCAAAGGGTTTGGTGCTATCCGCCGGGCACGGCGACGTGCGCGCTGCGGACCTGATCGCGGAGCTTGGCGAAGAACTGGTCCTCAAGCCTTCCACGGAGGGCAGCAGCGTCGGGCTTGCCTTCGTCACCGGGGTCGGGGAACTGGCCGCTTGGCTGGCCAGACCGAGGCGCGGCGTGTGGATAGTGGAACAGCGCGTGCGCGGGCACGAGCTTACCTGCGGCATCCTTCAGGGCAGGGCGATGGGCGTGGTGGAAATCGCGCCCGTGTCCGGCGTTTACGACTACGCCTCCAAATACACTCCCGGTTCCACGCAGTATCTTTTCCCGGCCCCGATTCCCCAGGAGAGCGCGGATCTTGTGCGCCGGTATTCGGAGTCCGCATTCGCCGCCTGCGGATGCAGGGACTTCGCCCGTGCGGACTTCATTCTGCCCGACGGCGGAACGCCCGTGTTCCTTGAGATGAACACCATTCCGGGCATGACGGCCACGAGCCTGCTTCCCAAGAGCGCGTCCTGCGTCGGCCTGTCGTTTGAAGATCTCGTGCGCCGTATGGCGGCCCCCGCGATCGAACGCTTTTCTTCCCTTACCACTGTTTAGACAATGCCTTCCGAACCGAAGACGAACGAAAGCGAAAACGCGCGACGCGAGTGGAGCGACATTCAGCAGGCCGAATTCCGGCGCTCCACGAGCGGGGTCGCGCGCAGGCGCAAATGGACGCGCATAGGCCGTTGGGTCGGCATGTGCACTCTGGCCCTGTCTCTTTTGGCCGCGCTTGTCTTCGCCTTCCGTTCCGCTTCGCGGGATTCCAACGCGCTGGAGCCTTCCGCAATGGTGGAGAAGATCACCTTCCGCACGGACGGGGTCCTCGACGACCGCTGGCTGTCCAAGGTGCTGGACGTCAAG
>JBAZHO010000003.1:0-20759 GCA_041652375.1 Opitutales bacterium
GCGCGCGGGGAGGGTGGGACGACCGCCGCCGCCGTGGACCCGGACAAGCTGGCGTGGCGCACGCAGAGCGTGGAAAAGCGCATCGAGCACGCGCTCGTGCGCGGCGTGACGGACTTTGTGGATCAGGACGTGGAGGAGGCCCGCCAGAAGCTGGGCCGCCCGATCAACGTCATCGAAGGTCCGCTGATGGACGGCATGAAGGTGGTGGGCGAGCTGTTCGGCGCGGGCAGGATGTTCCTGCCCCAAGTCGTGAAGAGCGCCCGCGTGATGAAGAAGGCCGTCGCTTATCTGAACCCGTTCATGGACGCCGAAAAGGCCGCCTCAGGCGGGACCGGGCGCAGCAGCGCGGGCAAGTTCGTAATCGCCACGGTGAAGGGCGACGTGCACGACATCGGCAAGAACATCGTCGGCGTGGTGCTGGCCTGCAACAACTACGAGGTGATCGATCTGGGCGTGATGGTCAGCGTCGAAAAGATTCTGGAAACCGCGCTGCGCGAGAAGGCGGACATCATCGGCATGTCTGGTCTCATAACGCCCTCGCTGGACGAGATGGTGAGCAACGCAGCCCAGATGCAGCGTCGCGGGCTGACCGTGCCGCTGATCGTCGGCGGCGCGACGACCTCGCGCCTGCACACGGCCCTGAAGATCGCCCCGCAGTACAACGGCCCGGTGGTGTATGTAAAGGACGCCTCGCTTGCCGTGGGGGTCTGCAACAGCCTTCTGAACGACCGTGCCAACTACATGGCGCGTGTGCGTGCCGAACAGGCGGCGGACCGCGAGAATTACCTTGGCCGCGACAAGGCGGACCTTCTGACTCTTGCCGACGCCCGCAGCCGCGCCTTTGCGACGGACTGGGCTGCGGCGGACATCGCCGTGCCCGAAACGCTCGGTCGGCAGGTGTATCTGGACATCGACCCTGCCGCCGTGGCGGAGTACATCGACTGGAGTCCGTTCTTCTGGGCATGGGAGTTGAAGGGCAAGTTTCCCGCCATCCTCACGAACGAGAAATGGGGCGCGCAGGCCACGGAGCTATACGACGAGGCCCGCAGGCTGCTGGACCGCGTGATCAGGGAGCGCCGCTTCGGGCTGAAGGCCGTTGTCGGCTTCTGGCCGGCGAACGCCGTAGGCGACGATGTGGAGCTGTACGCCGACGAGTCCCGCAAGGAGCGGCTGGCGACGCTGCACTTCCAGCGCCAGCAGAAGCGCAAAATCATCAATCCCGAAGGCCCATACTATTCGCTCTCGGACTTTGTCGCGCCGAAATCAAGCGGACGGGCGGACTATGTTGGCGCGTTCGCCGTCACTGCGGGCTACGAAGTGGAGGCGTTTGCGAAAACTTTCCGCGACAAGGGCGACGACTATTCCGCGATAATCGTGCAGGCTCTTGGCGATCGCATGGCCGAGGCATTGGCGGAATACATGCACAAACAGGTTCGCGTCCAGTGCGGATATGGTAAGGACGAAGAGCTATCGATAGCGGAGATTATCGCGGAAAAGTATCGCGGCATTCGCCCCGCGCACGGTTATCCATCGTGCCCGGATCACAAGGAGAAGCTCACTGTCTGGAGCCTGTTGGATGTTGATAACACCGTTGGTATATCGTTGACCGAGAGCTTGGCCATGAATCCGCCAAGCTCTGTAAGCGGACTATATTTTGCTCACCCGGAGAGCAGATATTTTGAAGTGGGGCCGGTCGATCAGGAGCAAAAGTCCGATTATACAGCTAGAATAACGTCCAAAAAATCAATCTAGGTTTAAAATCTCGGTATTTTTAGCCGGAAAATTCGTAAAAATGGCATATGCGGATACATTTGCATTGATTCCTACTCAAAATTAGTTAACGGGTAGCAGTGGTGAATGCGTCAGAGGAAAGGGTAAAAGATCTCATCGGACTGTGCCGCAAGGCAGGTCTTCGTCGTACAGAATGTCTTCGAGCCATTCTGCGGTGTTTTGTTAACGAGAGTGCGCCTGTGAGCGTGCAGCAGCTTCTCAAGAAGGAGGACCTGAAGGGCCGTTGCGATCCCGCCACGGTTTACAGGCTTCTGTCCAGACTTGAAACGCGCGGCATTATACGCAGGGTCGGCCTTCCAAGGCGGGCGGCTCATTTCGTGCTGAACGACCGTAAGGACAGCCGTATGTATGCGGTGAATACCGGCACAGGAGAGGTGCTGGTGGTCAATCCCAAGTGGGACGAATCTTCCGTTCTGCGCCAAGTTAAGGAGCAGGTCGGATTTGACGTAGCCTACTTCGAGATTCAATTCTACGGACCCAATGCCGAAGAAGGCATTGGCGACGAGAACACCGTTTACGTTCAGGACGACGAGTTGCTACGCGAAGTGGCCGAGGAGTAAAGGGGCACTCAGCGACTGCCTCTCCACGATGACCGGACTGCGTTCGCAGTCAGGAAGTTGTTTGCGCTTTTTTCGTCCGAGCTGGATTGCATTCGTGCACACATGCATCTGCCGGGTTTCCCGTTCTGTGATTGTGTTTTCGCTGCCGGGGGCTATCTTGTGATGGCAGCGTGTGATGACCCGACCCCGGCTTGAGCTGATCGAATCATCTCATTATTCCGGCCTGCGGATTTTCCACGCTGCATGCGTCTGGGGCCGATTCCCGACTCTGAAGACGCGCTACAGGATTCTCAATCGGAACTCTGATATGAAACTCCCTTCAATTGCCGAGTATTGCAACAAGCCTCAGACGGGGCTTCTGATCCTGCGTGTCATGGCAGGTCTTACGATGATTCTGCACGGCATCCCCAAGTTCATAGGCGGTGCGGACGTGCTCACCAAAGTCGGATCGGCCATATCCATGTACGGCGTCAATTTCAACCCGCTGTTCTGGGGCATACTGGCGGCTGCTGTGGAAACAGTCGGCGGCCTTATGATCGTGCTTGGCATGGCTTTCCGCCCGGCGGCATTCCTGCTGTTCTTCGTTCTGCTGACGGCCTTCTTGAGCATGCACCCGACGTTCAACCTGTTTAAATTCGGCGATATCGCTCATCCGTGGATCATGATGTGGATATTCGTCGGCCTGTTCTTCACAGGTCCCGGCGAATACAGCATCAGCAAATAACAGGTATCCCCTGCTGTTCCATTTCAGGCGCCGTTCTTCGGGACGGCGCTTTTTTGCGTACGTCCCTACTGCGCGGCCCGCTGGCGGATGGTCCGCCGGGTTATGCCCAGCAGCTTTGCCGCCTTGGAACGATTCCCTTCGCATAGTTCCAGCGCTTCCGTCGCAAGTACCGCGTCCAGCTTTTCCACGAGTGTTTCGCGCAGGTTCTCCGTCCCCTCCGCCAAGGCTTTGCGTACCTGTTCGCAAACCCAGTCTTTCATGTCGAAGGCGGGCACGGCATCGTCCGCGGCGCGGTCCTTGAGCGCGCCGGGCTGGCTGAGGGCCGCTCGCACGTCCGACTCGGAGATCGTCAGGTTGTTCGCGCTCAGGAGGGCCTTGCGCAGGGTGTTCTGAAGCTGGCGCACGTTGCCCGGCCAGTCGTGTTTGACGAGCAGCTCCATCGCCGCCGGTTCCACGCCCGACGGGGCGCAGCCGTACTCCTCGCAGAAGCGCGCAACGAAGTGTTCGCTCAGGGCTGGGATGTCGTCCCTGCGTTCGCGCAGCGGTGGCAGGCGGATTTCCATGACCGAAAAGCGATGGTAAAGGTCTTCGCGGAACTGGTTCTTGCTGACCATGTCCTCCAGATCCCGGTGCGTGGCGGCCACGATGCGCACGTCCACCTTGCGCAGTTCGTCCGCGCCCAGCCTCTGGATGGAGCGTTCCTGTATGGCGCGCAGGAGGCGCACCTGCGTGCTCCACGAGATGTCGCCGATTTCGTCGAGGAACAGGGTCCCGCCGTCCGCCCGTTCGAAGTGCCCGATGCGGGTTTTTTGCGCCCCGGTGAACGCGCCCTTTTCGTAGCCGAAAAGCTCGCTCTCCAGCAGGGATTCGGGGATCGCCGCGCAGTTCACCGCGATCATCGGTTTGTCGGCGCGGGGGCTGAACTGGTGTATGGCGTTTGCCACCAGTTCCTTGCCCGTGCCCGTCTCCCCTCGGATGAGCACCGTGGCCGGGATGGCCGCCACGCGCCCGATCTGTTTGTAAACCTCTAGCATTTTCTGGCTGTGGCCGATCATGTAGGGCATCGCCGCGCCTTTGGACAGGATGGGCGGGGCCACGTTTGCCCTATTGCACGCCTCGTTCGCCAGTTCGACGAGCAGTTCCAGATCGATGGGCTTTTCCTGATAGTCGAAGGCCCCGTTTTTCATGGCCTCGATGGCGGTTTCCACCGAACCGTGGGCCGTGACGAACAGGACGGGCAGGTAGGCGAAACGCCGTTTAAGCTGCTTGAGCAGGGTTAGTCCGTCCATGCCCGGCATCTGGTAGTCGGTGACGATGAGCTGGTAACGCGTGAGTCCTTCGAAGATCTTTTCCAAGGCCTCCTTGCCGTTCCCGAAAGCGTCCACGGCGAAGCCCGCATCCTCCAGAACCTCCGTGTATAACATGGACGTGGAGCGCAGATCCTCGATCAGCATCACCCGTTTTGTCATCGTTAGTTAAGAATCGGCAGTATGTCGGGCTTTGAAAGCCCAAAGTGGTCCCGCAGGGTCCAGTATTATGCTAGACCCTGTGAGGCAATCGGCTCGACTATTGTTTTATATCGTTCCACTGCAACGAGTAGTGAAAATGTTACAGGATTGGCACGGATGTGGCTAATGTAACATGCAAGTGACGCGCCGCCCTTCTGAACGACAGGAAGAGCGAAACACTGCGGGAGAGTGGCTCTTCGTTCAGGAGTAGGCGGCGCGTCATCACTTTTTGGGGGTAACAATTTCAGATAACTGGAGAACAGGAGAAAATCATGGACAAGATGTTGAATATTCCGGTTACGGACCTTTCGATACTGTCAATTTATTTGGGGTCAACGGACGAAAACGGCGAATGGCTGTTCCCGGAGCTGCTCAAGCAGTTCAGGGAAAGCAGCCTGAGCCTTCTGGGGCGCGTGGGGACGGAAGTGTCCATGCGCGAATACGATTCAGCCTCGGCGACATTGTTTCTATTTGCCGGTGTGGCCCGTCTGGTGGGGGCCATCAGGCTTGAAAAGATGTCGCTGGCGCTTCGCCATAGCTGCATCGAGGGGATGATACCGTCCGACACAAACTGGGCGAATTTCGTGGATGCGATCGTCGATTTCATCGAGAGCGCAAAGAACTACCACAAGGAGCTTCTTTCCTCTCTTTAGGAGGCAGGGGCCGCAAACGGGGAAGTTGACATGAAGAATTTGGTGGCCGGGAAAGGGCAGGGGATGACTATGAAGCAGAATTACGACACGATACCGGTTCCGATTTCCGTTCGCAGGACGGACGGACGGTACACATACGTGAACAGGGCATGGAGCGAAATGTTCTCCGTCAAACAGGAGAACGCGCTCGGCCACACGGATTTCGACCTAAGTTTGGACCCGCTGGCATTGCCGGAGGGCGAACCCGGTTCCATTGCGGGCGAATACGCCTTCCGGGACGTTTACATCACGACCAGAGAAAAAGGCCGTTTGCTTTTGGAACTCATCGAGACTCGCGTCGAGGACGAGGAGGATGAAGAGGGCATCATGTGCGTGCATCAGGACATGACCGGCATTGGCTGGCGCATGGAAGACATCACGCGCAATCTGTCCCGAAGCGAGTATAATGCACGTCAGAACATGCAGCAGCTGGTGCGTTTGTCGCGCGACATGTGCGAGCCTCTTGAACAGATGGTTCTGTACTGCGACAAACTCAGTCAGAGTCAGATGGATGGGGAGCAGAGGGATTGGCTCTCGCTTGTCCGCGACAACGCCCGGCTGCTGCAAAAACACATCCGGCGCAGCATCGACCTCAGCGTGCTAGACGACGGGCTGGACGAGAGCGGCGAGGAACCCGCGACGATCGCGCCGATTCTGAACGAGGTGCGTGAGTTGTACTCCGGCATCGCGCGGGACAAGGGCATTTCGATTGAAACCCACGTTGGCATCCAGCTTGAAACCCCCGTGGTCGTGGACGCTTCCAAAGTGCGCCAGATAATGGTGAACCTGCTGGACAGCGCCGTGCGGTCGGCCAAGTCGGGCCGCATCAGCATGTGCGCATCGATGATCCCCGGCTCGGACAGGCCGCTGTGCCTGAAGGTCCGCGTGGAGAACCCAAGGGAACTGCCGCCGGGCGAAAACCAGGGCGATAATTCGTTCCTGAGGATAAGCATGGGCCTGTCCCACCGGATAGTGCGCGGGCTTTGCGGGGTTCTTGGAGGGCGCTTTGAAATATGCACCGAAGCGGACGGGTCGCGGATACTCCGTGTTTACCTCCGCGCCGGAAGCGCCGCGCCGCCAAGAACGCGAAAATAATCTTCCCCCATCCTGTCAGGAGCGGTTTCCGCGCTTGGCAGGATTTCCCGTCAATGCCTTTATCAAATGGAGTATTTATGAATTCGAGCGACGTTCATGGTGTGATAGATATGCATGTGACAGGCCAGTTGCTTGCCCACAAGCGCAAGGGACAGTCCGCATTCGAGCGTTTGCTTCCCATTTTCATGGAAGAGTCCCGCATGCTTGTTGCTCAAATGAGGTGTGCCATTGCCGCTTCGGACGCGGAAGGGCTCAGGTTGACGGCTCACAAGCTCAAAGGCAGCGCCAGTGTGCTGGGATCGGTGGACGTAAAAGTCCTGTCCCAGACCATCGTGGACAATGCCGTGGAGGGAGTGATGCCGCAGGCTGACACCTTGCAGCAGATTGAGCGCGCGATAGATGTGTTTCACGATGCCGCGCAAGCAATTATAACAAGATAGGGATACGCTCGATGAGAATTATGTCCAAGAGGCTGCTGGCCATGCAGTCCGACGTCACAACCATGGCCCTTTTCAGGGATATTCTCGCGGGAGGGGATGTCGAGATGCGCGTTTCCCCGACGCCGGAGTTCCTGATTGAACAGGCGCTGGACTGGATGCCGGATCTGATCCTGCTCACCTGTTCCACAAATATTGATGCGGTGCTCGCCTTGTGCGGCAGGATTCGCTCGGACTCGAAGCTCTTCGATATCCCGATCATCGTCGCCAGCACCATCGACGAGCGCGAGGCAAAGCTCGCCGTGCTGGCTGCCGGGGTGGACGACTACTTCTGCAAGCCTTTCGATTCGGACGAGATTAGCATCCGCCTGTTCAACATCCTGCGCCCCCAGCGCTACCGCCGCGCCATGGCGAACCGGGACGTTCTGCACATGATCACGGAAAAGGTTCCCTGCGGCATCGCCATTGCGGACATGGAACACCGAATCGCTTTCGCCAACGTTTGCGCGCAGATGGATTTCGGCCTCTCCAGCAGCCGTCCGCAGATATGGATCGAGCAGCTTTCGGAAAACTTCACCCTCTGCGAAGAGTCCGACTGGGTGAACCTCGTCAACGGCGTCCGCAAGCCGATCAGCCTTCTGATGTTTGAAAAGCCGCACGGCGGCACGGACGACGAAAGCCAGACGCGCTGGTACAAGTGTCTGGTGTTTCCGCTGTATGAGGACCCCGATCAGCGCAGCATGGTGTGCATCGTGGAAGTTACCAAGGCGCTGGAGACCCAGAACATACTGCTGGATGTGAAACGGCTCGTCACCCACAAGCTGAGGACTCCGCTCAACGGGCTTGTAGGTCCTCTGGAACTGCTCAACGCGGGCGGCGACAGCGATGAAGATGAGCGCAAGATGCTCTTGTCGATATCGGCAGCCAGCGCGAAGCGCATGGAAGAGGCCGTTTCCAGTCTGGAGAATTTCTTTTTCTCGCCCCGGATTCCCGTCTCGCGCCAGAAGTGCACTCTGGCGGACGCTATTGGACTGGCGGAACTGAGCGCGAAGGAACAGTCCCTGCCGGACCCGATAATATCGTGCAAGGCCCCCGGGAACACGGTCATACCGCTTGGTCCAAACCAGTTGTACAACATTTTCGCGGAGCTGTTTGAGAACGCGGTCAAGTTCCACCCGCAGCACGAGCCGCACGTAAGTGTGGACATCGCCCGCGACAACGAGATCGTGAATATCATCGTGGAAGACGACGGCAGTCACGCTTCTCCGAGTGCTCTCAAGCACCTGCACGTTCCGTTTTACCAGTCCGAGGAACTGCTGACCGGCGAGATGGACGGCCACGGCCTTGGTCTGGCGCAGGTGGCGCGCATCATGTATTCGGCGGGCGGAAGGGTGGCCTTTTACAACCGCGTGGACGGTCCCGGACTGCGCGTGCATCTGCGTCTCTTGGCAACATCGCTCGACGGAGCGAAAAAAGTTCCAATAGCTAGGATTTTCGCGGATAACACTAACGCAAGATGAGCGACAGTTGCAGACAGGGTGAGGACGGCAAGGATGAGCAATCGTGTTTCTCCTTGAACGCCCTGCCTGTCGCTGCGGTCTTCAGTCCCGAAAGTCGTGGCGGGCGCTTCGTCCTGAACGACAGATTCGCGTCGCTTGTCGGTTACGGACCGGAAAAGGACCCCGACCTGTGGATGGACGCGGTAAGTCCGGAATGCCGGGTCGCGCTCGCGGCCCTGATCTCCGATCCTGCGGCGCTGCCCGGGGGGATGGACTTGCGGATGGGCAGTCCTGACAAGGGCTGGGTGAGCGTCCACGCCGACGCCAGCCGCACCGAAGCCGGAACGCTGGTATGTTTTTCAGGTCCGCGCCCGGTGCTTGAGGTTCCCGCCGTTCCGCTGCCCGGCGAAGGCGTGGACGTTTTCGCCGACAACGCCCCGGACCTTGTCACGAGGCACGGCCATGACGGAATTATCCTCTTTGCTTCCGACGCATCCGCACGCGTGCTGGGCGCGGATGCCGGGAGTCTGGTCGGCCACTGTCTGGACGAGTTCGTCGTCGATGAGGACAGGCCCATGTTCCGGGACTTCATTCTTGGGCTTCAGGCGGGCGGCGACGCTTCGGGCATCACCTCTCGCATGCAGCGCCGCGACGGCAGCCTGATATGGGTCGAGACCAGAGCCGCGGCCATTCGCGGCAAGCGCGGCGGCGTGGATATTACCTGCGTGACCCGCGATGTGAGCGAGCGCAAGCTGGCGGAGGATAAGGCGCGCGCCTTGCAGAGCCTGCTGGTCAGCGCCATAGAGAACATGGACGCCGGCGTCGTGTTGTACGACAAGGACGACAAGCTGGTGTTCAGCAACAACCGCTATCGCTTCTTTTACCCGGACCTCGGCTCCCTTATCACGCCCGGCACTCCGTACAGCGCCATCATGTCGGCGTTCATAGCCCACGGCGCGGCGGACGACTCGGGCCTGACCGGCGAAAAACTCATGGAGATTCGCATTCGGGAGCACAAGGCGCGCACGGGCAGAGTGCGTCAGCAGCGCATTCCGGGCAACATATGGTTGAACGTGTCGGACCACCCGACGCAGGACGGCGGCGTGGTAAGCCTGCTTACAGACATCACGGCCCTGAAGAAGACTCAGGACGAACTGTCCCGCCAGCGAATTCTGCTGACATCCCTGCTGGACTCCATACCGGACATGATCTGGTACAAGGACGGCTCCGGCGTCTATCTGGCCTGCAACCCGGCATTCTGCAAGTTCGTGGGCATGGCGAAGGAGCGCATCGTCGGCCATACCGACGAGGAGTTGTTCAGACCTGATGTCGCCAGCCAAGTCGTCACCGGGGATCGCAGCGCCATAGAAAACGGTTGCGTCACACGGATGGAATATCTGGTCCCGCCCCGGGACGCGTCCATCGTGCTGCTGGACGTCGTGCGCGCCCCGCTGTATTCGGCGGACGCCGGTCTTATCGGTCTGGTGGGCATCGCCAGAGACATGACCGACAGGCACAATACGGAGGCCAAGCTCAAGGCCGAGTCCCTTCGTCTTGCCACGCTGATTCGCAGTCTGGACGGCGGCGTTCTGGTCATGGACCAGCAGATGCGCGTCATCCTCGCCAACGAGGGCTTCATGTCCCTGTTCGGCATGGAGGGTGAGCCGACGGGCATTGTGGGCAGCGATTGCGACACGCTGATGCCGCGCGCGATAGGAACATTCGCGGATCCTCAGGAACCTTGCCGCTTGTTCAAGCGCATTTTCGCGGACGGGAAGCCCATACGCGACGGCTTGCTCAACCTGTCGGACAGGGTCTTCATCGAATACGATTTCATTCCCATCGATATCGGGCCGGAAACTCTCAATTACCTCTGGCATTTCAGGGACGTGACGTCCCGTCGGCTGGCCGAGCTGGAGCTTGCGCAGCGCGACACCCTTCTGAGCGGTCTGGCGCAGACCGTCCGCCATCTTCTTGCCGGGCTGGAGGATTTCGAGGAAAGCATCACCGAGTCTTTCAGGATCGTCGCGGAAGCGGCCTGCATCGAACGGATCATCATCTTTCAGAACCACAGGGATGAACATGCGCAAGGGGACATCTGGACCAGCACCTTGCGCTTCCGCTGGAGTCGTTACGCAGAAGAGTTGGAGGATATCGTGGACATGCCTTTCGAGCCGGACTTCAGCCGCTGGTTCAGGGAGCTGTCCCGCGGGGTGATTCTGGCCGGTTCGTTGAGCGAGTTCCTTCCCTGCGAGCGCAAGCTGCTTGAAAAATACGGCGTCGGTTCCCTGCTCGTGGCCCCGATGTTCATCGAGTCCAAGTTCTGGGGCATAATGCTTTTTGACGCCCGCCCGAACCGCGAGTGGAGTTCTTCGGACCGCAGCATCCTGCGCATGGTGGCCGACAGCGTCGGTCTGGCCATCCAGCGCAAGCACGCGCACGACCAGCTTAACAGCGCGCTGGCGGGGGCGGAAATCATGGCCGAGGAGGCGAGCAAGGCCACGCAGGCCAAGACGGACTTTCTGGCCAGCATGAGTCACGAGATTCGCACCCCGCTCAACGGCGTGGTGGGATACAGCAACCTCTTGCGCAACACCCAGCTTACCAGTCGTCAGTCGGAGCTTCTGCACGGCATCGACCGCAGCACGGGCATGCTGCTGGCCCTTATCAACGACATTCTGGACCTTTCCAAGATCACGGCGGGCCAGCTTACGCTGGACTGTCTGGCCTTCTGTCCCGCGCTTGCCGCGCAGGACGCCATTGCGGCCCTCAGCCCCAAGGCGGCGGAGAAGGGCATCGCCATCAGTTGCGACGCCGACCCGCTCTCCCGGCAGGTGTTCATGGGAGACGAGCGCAGGCTCAAGCAGGTGATGCTCAATCTGGTCGGCAACGCGATCAAGTTCACCGAGTCGGGTTCCGTTCGCGTGGGCGTAAGCGCCACGGAGTTGCCCTCGGATAGTCGGGTCCGGCTGGATTTTTCAGTCAAGGACACGGGCATCGGCATTTCCTGCGAGAACCAGACCAAGCTTTTCCGTCCGTTCTCACAGGCGGAGAACGATATCAGCCGTCGTTTCGGCGGAACCGGGCTGGGGCTTGCCATATGCAAGCAGCTCGTGGATCTGATGGGCGGGCAGATTGGCGTGGACAGCATTTCGGGGCGCGGTTCCACGTTCTGGTTCCACATCTTCTGCAACTTCGCTTCGGAAGATTCCGCGCCCGTGGCGCAGGAGAGGCCCGGCGGGATCGGTCAGGACATGGGAAGGGACATGCCGCTGCATATCGTCATTGCCGACGACAACGTGATCAATCAGGAGGTCATGTCGCTTTACATTCAGGAGCTTGGCTACGATCCCTTGGTGGTTTCGGACGGCGCAGAGGCGCTTCACGCGGTCATGGACCGACAGGTGGATCTGGTGTTCATGGACATCCGCATGCCGGGCATGGACGGCATGGAGTCAACGAA
Source organism: Opitutales bacterium (assembly GCA_041652375.1). GTDB lineage: Bacteria > Verrucomicrobiota > Verrucomicrobiia > Opitutales > Oceanipulchritudinaceae > Verruco-01. The sequence goes on from JBAZHO010000003.1 coordinate 11,770, forward strand.
GGCCATCCGGGAGTGGGAGCGCGACTTCATGCCCGCCGGGCGGTGGCCCGTGCGCATAGTGGCTTTGACGGCGGACGCGGTGAAGAGCGATACGGTGCGTTGCCTGTCGCTTGGCATGGACGACTACCTGACCAAGCCCGTGGACCCGGACCAGATCGAGCTGGTCATCCATAACCTCTTCGGCGAGCAGGGCGGCTCGATGTTCCCGTTCGGGACGCGTCCGCAGACGCCCGACGCGTGAAAAATGCCCGCTGGAGGGCTTGTTTTCAAACCCGCCCGATGGCATTCTCTTGTCATGAGCAACTGGGCGATCGTTCGTGCGTTCGAGGACATAATCTACGAGAAGAACGGGGAGGGCGTCGCCCGGGTCACGATCAACAGGCCGGAGCGGCGCAACGCGTTCCGCCCGCAGACGGTGAACGAGATGATCGAGGCCTTCACCGACGCGCGGGAGGATTCCGGCGTCGGCGTGGTTCTGCTCACGGGCGCCGGGCCGCATTCGGACGGCAAATACGCGTTCTGCAGCGGCGGGGATCAGTTCGCGCGCGGCGAGCGCAAGGGCGGCTACGTAGATGATCAGGGCGTGCCGCGTCTGAACGTTCTGGATTTGCAGAAGCTCATCCGTTCCATGCCCAAGGTCGTCATCGCGCTGGTGGCCGGATACGCCATCGGGGGCGGTCACGTGCTGCACGTGGTGTGCGATCTGACAATCGCTGCGGACAACGCGGTTTTCGGGCAGACGGGTCCGCGCGTGGGCAGTTTCGACGGGGGCTTCGGCGCGGGATATCTGGCGCGAATCGTCGGGCAGAAGCGCGCGCGGGAGATTTGGTTCCTGTGCCGTCAGTACGGCGCGCAGGAGGCTCTCGATATGGGGCTTGTGAACGCCGTGGTCCCGGTGGAGCAGTTGATGGACGAAGGCGAGCGCTGGGCCGGGGAGATATTGCGCAACAGTCCTCTGGCGATTCGCTGCCTGAAGAGCGCGTTCAATGCGGAGCTGGACGGGCAGGCGGGCATTCAGGAACTGGCGGGCAACGCCACGCTCCTTTACTACCTGAGCGAGGAGGGCGAGGAGGGCCACAACGCGTGGGTCAACAAGCGCAAGCCTGACTTCTCCAAATATCCTTGGCTCCCGTAGCGCGGCTGTCGATTGAAAGACGCGGGGCAGGATCATCCAAGCGGCGTTTTTCGGCTAAAATAGCTTACACGGGGCGTTCGGGTGTATATTGTCTGCGGCCTATGGAAGCTTCATTGTCCCCTGCGGATATTCAGATTGTCGATCGTACTTTGGCCGTGCGCTGGAGCGATGGTCGGGAGGATTATTACGATTCGGAGCTGCTTCGCGCCATTTCTCCCAGCGCGGAGAATCTCGGCGAGGCGGACTTCTTCGGCAATGTCCACGGGGGCGATTCCCGCACCAGCTACCCCGGCGTGCGCGTGCGGGGTTGGAACGTGATCGGCAACTACGCCTTGCAGCTTGTTTTCAACGATGGGCACAGCACTGGTTTTTACTCTTATCGCTACCTGCGGCTCATCGCGGACAAGGAGCGCGAGGGTTTCGTCTTTCCGTTTGAAAAGGCCGTACGCAAGTGCGGGCACGATCATCATCACCACGGGGAACACGAACATTGACTTTTTTCTGGATGAAAACGCATCCCTGCAAGCTCATACACGCATATGTCCTGCAGTGGACATAGTCTCTGTTTTCAATCCAACTAACAACCCGCAGAAAAATGGATAATCAAAACGTAAATGAGGTCGTTCCGATGCCTCGCATCGGCGACAAAGCACCTTCATTCAGCGCCGTCACAACTCAGGGGCCGATCAACTTTCCCGAGCAGTATGCCGGGAACTGGGTGATTCTGTTCAGCCATCCGGCTGACTTCACCCCGGTCTGCACTTCCGAGTTTATGACTTTCGCCACGCTCGAAAAGCAGTTCGAGGACGTGAACTGCAAGCTCGTCGGTCTTTCCATCGACGGCCTTTACAGCCATATCGCATGGCTGCGCACCATCAAGGAGAAGATCGACTACAAGGGCATGAAGAATGTGGAGGTGAAGTTCCCTCTGATCGAGGACATCTCCATGAACGTGGCCAAGAAATACGGCATGATTCAGCCGGGCGAGAGCAAGACCAGCGCCGTGCGCGCCGTGTTCGTGATCGACCCGAACGGCAAGATTCGCGCGATCATCTACTATCCCTTGAGCCTTGGCAGGAACTTTGACGAACTCTACCGCGTCGTCGTCGCCCTTCAGACGGCGGATGCCTTCTCCGTTGCCACACCTGCCGACTGGCGTCCGGGGGACGATGTCATCGTGCCGACGGCGGGCTCCTGCGGCGTGGCAAAGGATCGCATGCAGCCCCAGGAGGGCATCACCTGTCACGACTGGTTCTTCTGCACCAAGAACATTTCCAAGGAGGATGTCTTCAAAAAGATAAGAGCCAAGTAAGGCGAATTGGCCGTCTGTTTCAGTTTCGGGCCGTGGCGCGCGTCGCAAGACCGTCGCCACGGCCTTTTTGCACAAGATATTGCGTTTTGCGGTATCGACGTGTTGCATGCATGTTCGGGTTTGTCTTTAAATAACCCTGCCTGAAAGCCTCGCCCATGCATTGGTTACTCCAGCGTTTTCATTCAATCCTGTTCAAGAATTCGTTTCTTACTCCCGCGTCCTTGCTCGTTTGGACCGGGACGATTTCATGCACCGTGATTTTCGTCATGATCGTGTTTCACGAGGCGGGCAAAAATGCCGATGACGCCTCGGAAGCGCGCATCATATCGGAGGAATGCGTCAACGGGATGCTGGTCGTGGACGGCTTGCGCTCGAAGTTGCAAGTGCTTGAAAAGGGTTCCGATGGACAGTTCGGACCCGAGATGCGGGGCACCATGCGGGAGCTTCTGCTCGCGCGCGTAAAGTATCTCGGCGACTGCGGCGGGGGAGTGGAGACGGATTCGTTCTACCCGGAGCTTAGGCGTCGTTTCGAGACGGCAATGGCGGGGGAAATGTACGCCGAATGTCAGAAGGCCGAAGAGCTGGGGCGGCTTGCCTTGGAGAACCGGAATTTCGAGGACGCCCTGCGCTATTACACGGTGGCCCTATATCAGCAGGGCATGATCAACGAGCAGTTCCCGAGTGCCGAACAGGCCAGCGTCGGGCGTGTCGCCACATATACCAAGAAGGTGGAGGAGGCGCGTCTTGAGCCTTTGATCGAGGCATACCGCAAGGCTTCCGTCGATGCGGACGCCGCGTACGAGCGTGGTGACTACGAGCTTGCCAGAACTCTTTACTCGGAGCTTCGCTCCATGCTGATCGGGCTTTCGTACAAGGTTCCGAAGTCGTATCTGGATTCCGATGCCCGGCTGCGGCGCGTGGAGCGTCGCGTAATGGACTTGTCCGCCATGATAAAGGGACGGGAACTGGACAAGGAAACCGAGCTTGCGGAACAGAGCGCGGACGAGGGCGATTACGCGTCGGCTGCCGATGCGTTCGCGCGCGCGCTGGCGATACAGCGGTCCATCGAGAGCGATTATCCCGGAAGCAGTCTGGCGGCTCCGTCCCGTTTTGAGAAACTGGACAAGCTGCGTCAGAACGTGCTTGCGAGGCCTTTGGGGACAAAAATCGACGATTCGCTCTCAACGCTGGACATCTCCCTTAGGTCCGGCGAATGCGGTCTGGTGTCCGGCCTTCTGGCGGACGCAAGACAGACCGCAAGCGAAATGACCAGATTGTACCCGGGTTGCGACTACCTGAAGAACGCGAACATGGACCGGATCAAATACCTGTTCGGCATACGGGACGAAGTTTGTCAGTTGCGTCTTGCCGTCATGGATCACTTGCGGCCCGTGCCGGGAAATCCTGACTGGATGATCATGGACAGGGAGGTTTCCCAGCTTATTTTTGAGAAAATCTGCGGCTCAAACCCCAGCGCGCTCAAGGGCGTCAGCCTTCCCGTCGAGGGCGTGACGATGGAAGAGGCGAGGACTTTCTCCGAACGCATGTCGTGGATCACGGGTTTCGAGACCCGCCTGCCGGGTCTGGATGTTTACATGTCGCTTGTGCAGCCTGTGGACGGAATCTACGTTCGCAACGGGATATGGAGCGGTTCTACCGCCCCCGGTCGTCAGATACAGCCCGTGGCCACTTCAACTGCGGACCTGAACGGCATTTACGACCTCTTGGGCAACGTGTCGGAGTGGGTCGAAAAGGACGGTTCGTATTCCAACGCGGGCCTCGTCGTGGGCGGCAACGTCAGGGACAACCCGATCCGCATCTCGGAGATTCCGCAGGAGGGTCACGTCGTGACGGAACGCGTGCGCAACAACGGCTTCCGCCTGATGATCCGGGCCGGGGCGGGACTCTCGCAATAAGGCGCATCGCGCCATTATAGCGATTGCCAAAAGTTTTCCGAAATAGAAATCGAATCTGTCAAGGAATCGGGGCAACTGACGTATGCATACGCCGCGGACGCCTCGGAGAGGCGTCCCTACCAACAGATTGCGCATCAACGTCTTAGGGGTAGGGACGGCTCTCCGAGCCGTCCGGTACAGCGTGCGATTCACCTGCGGGTTCAAATTGGCGGACTTTTGAGAATCGCTATAGAACTCAGACCCCCGGTCTTCTGCCGTATGGGGCCTGCGGCTGTTCCGCCGCCAGACCGAACATGGGCTTCGCGGCGTGGCCGGACTCCAGCAGCCCCTCGTCGCGCATGCTCAGGACGCAGTCGTCCACCACCAGCATGTGGTCCAGAAGCTCGATCTCCACCGCCGCCGTCGCTGCCCGCGCGGACCATGTCAGTTCCATGTCCGCCTGACTGAAGCACGCCGCCCCGCCGGGGTGGTTGTGAACAAGCACGATGGACTTTGAATCCCGTCTCAGGGCGGATTCGACGAGCTTGCGCGGCGTCAGCGCGACTTGGTCCACGGTCCCCGTCTCGTGCCTTTCAATGCCGTCGGGCATCAGGCGGCGGCCCGCGTCCAGATGCAGCACTTCCACGCATTCCACGCGCTGCCCGGCAAAGCGCATGCGCAGAAACTCCGCGATCCGGTAGCCGCTGTTGAGCGGCTCGCGCCCCTCGATGCCCTGTTGCAGATACAGGGCTGCGGCCTCCCTGATGATGCGCATGGCAACGGGCGTCACCGTGCCGATGCCGTCCACGCCGCGCAGTTCCTCAGGGCTTGCCTCAAGCACGCCGCGCAGGCTGCCGAAGCGTTCCATAAGCACCTTGGCCGGTCCCTTCACGTCGCGGCGCGGTATGCAGAGCGTGAGCAGAAGCTCCAGCACCTCGTGCGGCGCGAACGCGGCGAAGCCCGCGCGTTCAAAGCGGTCCCGGAGCCTCTGGCGATGCCCTTCGTTCCGTTTTGCCTCTGCCTCTTTTCCGGCCACGGCGGCATTCTGCCCATTCACCCCGCGCATTGAAAGAAAAAGAGCGGGGAGCGGAAGAATCGTGGCGTCCGCAAGCCTGCGGCGTCTGAAAATCGTTGCGGGCTTCCGCTGGCTTGGATAGGGCTTGTCTCGCGTCATGCAGAATGAAGATTCCACATGTTCCAGAGAGTCCGGCGGGTGCGACTGCGGGTGCGGTCACGACAAGGCGGGTGAGGATTTCATGCCCGGCCTTGTTGAATATGCGGAGCTGCTTGTAGGTTCGCTGCGGGCCCGCCCTTCGTGGGACGAGTATTTCATGGCCACGGCCTTCCTGATGTCCTCCCGCTCGGCTTGCGAACGCCTGCACGTGGGCTGCGTTATGGTCTCCACCGGCGAGCACCGCAACCGCATCATCGCGGCGGGTTACAACGGCTTCCTGCCCGGCTCGCCGCACACGTCCCGCCTGCGCGACGGGCACGAGCAGGCCACCGTGCATGCCGAGCAGAACGCAATCGCGGACGCGGCGCGGCGCGGCGTGAGCCTCGAAGGCGCGACTGCGTACATCACGCATTATCCCTGCATCAACTGCGCCAAGATCATGGCCGCAGCGGGCGTGCGCGCCATCAAGTACCACAACGACTATCACAACGACGAGATCGTGGCCGAGCTGCTCGCCGGGGCGAATATCAGCGTCGGGCAACTCTAGGTGGTGTGCCTTCCGGGCTTGCCCTTCGCTCGGCTTTGCTGCGTGATTTGCGGGCATGAACCTGAGTGACGACTTCTTCGGACTGGTCGAAACGCTGATGCGCAAGGCGCGGGAAGTGAACCGCGACGCCCTGCGTGAAGCCGGGGCTGCTCTGGCGGCATCCGTGGCGGCGGAGGGCGTGCTGCACGTCTTCGGTAGCGGGCATTCGCAGATCGTGGCGCGCGAGGTCGTCAACCGCGCAGGCGGCCTTGTGCCCGTCAGCCAGATCGTCGATCCCACGGGCGGATGGGCCGAGGTGCTGCCCGGCTACGGCGAGAAGCTCTTCCAACGCTACGCGCAGCAGTACGCGCCGCGCGCGGGCGACGTGGCGCTCGTGGTGTCGAACTCCGGCGTCAACCCCAGTCCCGTGGGCATGGCGCTGGCGTGCCGGGACGCGGGCATGCGCGTGGTGACGCTGTCAAACGTGGCGCTGTCCTCAAAGAGCGCGTCGAAACACGCCTCGGGGAAGCGCCTCTTCGAGTGCGGCGACTGGGCGCTGGATAACTGCGGCGTGCCCGGCGACGCGGCTCTGGACATTCCGGGGCAGGACCTCAAGACGGGCGCGGTATCCACCTTTCCCGGCGCGATGCTCATGAACTTGCTCGTGCTGGAGGCCATTGGCGCGATGCGAGCGGCGGGGCAGGAAGTGCCCATACTCCAGAGCGCGAACACCCCCGGCGGACGCGAGCGCAACGACGCCATATCGGCCCGCTACCGTGGCCGCATTTGCAGGCCGGTGTAGGCGCTAGCGATAGATGCAGCCGACTCGAATTGCGAGCGCATAGCGCTGCACCGCAATGACTTCTTCATTATGAAGATGGATTTTTCTTGTTTAAAAAGAATCATATGATATCTGCATTAACAAATGCAAATGGCAGAACTCGTCTGGATAGTCGCAGGCTTGGTACTGATAATCAGTGAGTTTTTCTTCAGCGGTTTTATAATCGTTTTCTTCGGTACTTCCGCCCTCGTAACAGGTATTGCCATGTGGCTCGGGATGCCCGGCGGGCACGGTATCTCGTTCGTCCTGTTCAGCATTCTGACCATCGTGCAGATAGTGTTTCTGCGGCGGCGCTTCACGAAGATCTTCATGGGCAACATGGCTTCCGTGGGCGAGAACGACGCGGACGAGGACTTCCTCGGCAAGACCGCCACCGTTGTATCCGACTTCGGCAAGGATACGGGCGCGGACGGCAAATGCTACGGGCGTGTTGATTTTCGCGGCACGCAGTGGTCCGCCTGCTGCCCGGAGCCGGTCAACCCCGGCCAGAGAGTGAAGATCGAACGCCGCGAGGGAGCCACCCTCTTCGTGCGCCCTGATTAAGCGCCCCGCCCGCCGAACATTTTTTCCCCCTGCTGACAAAACAACCCTGTAAGGAACATGCGAGCGTCAGGCCAAGATCAACGTTTCCGAGGGCAACAAGCAGCAGATGATCAACCTTTCCGAGGGTGAAAAGCTCAAGCAGATCAATGAGGCGGAGGGCCGCGCCAGAGAGATCGAGCTGATTGCAATCGCAACGGCTGAGGGCTTGCGGAAGGTGGCCATTGCGATCAACGAGCCGGGCGGCGCGGAAGCCGTGAACCTGCGCGTTGCAGAACAGTACGTGCGCGAGTTCGGCAATCTGGCCAAAATCAACAACACCATGATCATCCCCGCGAATCTGTCCGACATAAGCTCCGTCGTGGCCACAGCAATGAAGACGCTCAGCGCGGTAAAGAAAGCCGATTAGCGCAGGGCTTCGCCCCTACGCATGCTTCGCATCGCTACCCCATGTCTTGGGATAGGCATGTAATGCCGAAAGGGCGACAGCCCTTCCCGATGCGCAAGCATCGGAGGGTGCAGGGCGCGTCCGCCCTGCCATCGAAGGGTCAAGGGCGTTCCGCCCTTGCCCTGCTAGAGGAATTTCAGTTTTACGGCTGCGTGTAGCATCATGCGTAGCAGGATGAAACCGTGGCGGAAACGGCTGATATTCGTTGAGCCGTAAACCCGGTTGCGGTAACGGATCGGCACATCGACTATCTTCAAGTTCAAACGCGCCGCGCCGAACAGCAAATCGAAGTCGCCGAAAGGATCGAAGTCCCCGAAGTAAGCCCGCCCGGCGGCGATGCGGTCATAGTCACGCCTGCTGATCACCTTCGTCCCGCACAACGTATCCTTCACATGCTGGGAAAGCAGCCACGAGAACGACAAACCGAACAACTTGTTCGCGCACATGTTAAGGAAACGCATGGCCTTGTCCTCCATCGGATAGACAAGACGCACCCCGTTGACGAACTCCGCCTGCCCGGAAGCCAGCGCCTCGAAAAACTTCGGCAACTCCTCCGGCGGCATGGTCAAATCCGCGTCCAGAATCATCAAGATATCGCCCCTTGCGACTGCGAAACCCTCGCGCACCGCGTCGCCCTTGCCCCGGCCCCTCTGGCGCAGGGCGGGGCCGATGCGCACGCCGCTGGGCGCGGTCACATCCGCGACGGCCTGAATCCGCTCCCAAGTGTCGTCACTTGAGCCGCCCTCGACGAAAATCAGTTCGGTCCATGAACCCATCAAAGGTGTGCGGTCCACAGCGGCCTGAATATTGCCCGCCTCGTTGCGGGCCGGGACGACGACGCTCACGCTCGGTCCGCGTTCTGCCCGCGAACGGACGGGGGCAGGGCGGGCCACCTCGAAAACAGTCAGGCAGAACCACGGCAGCAGCGGGGCGAGCCGATTGAAAAAGCCGTCCAGAAGCGGAATCGGGGCGGGGAAAAGAATCCTGTTCTCGCGCCGCACAAGCTCCCAGCCGGAAACGCGCAACAGGTTCGCCACGTCGTCGTCGGAAAGCCAGTTCTGCAAAGGATGCTTCGCGCGGATGCCAGCGGAAGTGCCCAGTCCCAGCAAGGGCTTCCAG
>JBAZHO010000004.1:0-19775 GCA_041652375.1 Opitutales bacterium
AACAAACACGTGCTCTACGTGCTGGACGAGCCGACCATAGGCCTGCATCCGCACGACACGCGCATGCTCATCCGCCGCGTCATGGACCTGCGCGACAGGGGCAACTCCGTGCTCGTGGTGGAGCATGACCCGGACGTCATCCGTGCGGCGGACCAGCTCGTGGAGGTCGGTCCCGGGGCGGGCGCGGCGGGCGGAAGGCTGCTCTTTCAGGGCACTCCGGCAGAGGCCGCGACGGACCCGGAGTCCATCGCGGGCCGCTATCTTTCCGGGCGCAGCAGGGTGGAGCGCAGCGCGGCGCGCCTAACCCCGGGCGGGGACTGGCTCTGCGTGCGCGGCGCGGCGGAGCACAACCTGCGGGGGATGGACGTATCCTTCCCGGTGGGCCTGTTCACGGTGGTCACGGGCGTTAGCGGCTCCGGCAAGAGCACGCTCGTGAACGGCATTCTGGCGCAGGCGGCGGCGCGAAAGCTCAACGGCGCGAAGTCTGTGCCGGGCCGCCACGCGGGCATCGAGGGGCTGGACGCCTTTGAGACGCTCGTGCGGGTGGACCAAAGCCCCATAGGCCAAAGCCCGCGCTCAAATCCCGCCACCTTCACCAAGACTTTCGACCTCTTGCGCACCCTGTACGCGCAGACTCCGCTGGCCAAGATTCGCGGCTACGGGCCGGGCCGCTTCAGCTTCAACATGCGCGGCGGGCGCTGCGAACACTGCCGGGGCGACGGCGTCATCAAGCTGGACATGCAGTTCCTCGCGGACGTGTACGTGGAATGCCCGAGCTGCCACGGTCACCGCTACAACCGCGAGACCCTTGAGGTGCGTTACAGGGGCCTGAACATCGCGGAAGTGCTGGACCTGACCGTGGACGAGGCCGCCGACAGGATGCGGGCCGTGCCGCCGCTGGCGCGGAAGCTGGGCACGATGAAGGCCGTGGGCCTCGGCTACCTGAAGCTGGGCCAGAGCGCGGACACCCTCTCCGGCGGCGAGGCGCAGCGCATCAAGCTGTCGCTCGAACTGTCGCGCCGCAGTCAGGGCAGCGCCCTCTACATACTCGACGAGCCGACCACGGGCCTGCACTGGGCGGACATCCAGCTACTGCTGGACCTTCTCTTCAAGCTGCGCGACGCGGGCAACACGGTCATAGTCATAGAGCACAACACCGACGTGATACGCCTTGCGGACTGGGTCGTGGACCTCGGCCCCGGCGGCGGCAAGAACGGCGGCAGGCTGCTCTATTCCGGCCCAGTGGACGGCCTGCCGGGCTGCAAGGAATCTCTGACCGGCGCGGTGCTACGGTAGGGCGACAGCGGGTAGCTGTTGCTTGGAGGAACGGCAATCGCTCTTGTGTGGCGTCCCGCAAATATCGTGAGTAATTAAATTCTCGATCTTTTCATGATTAAGTCCTGAAAGGACGGCATGAGATAGCCTAGGGTGAAGCGCAGCGGAACCCTAGGAATACCAGATAAAAAAGAAAATTCTTGAGCACTGCAAGCGCGACATCCCGGCGTTGAAATGCGATAATTGCGCCCTTTCAGGGCGCGGTGGTTTTTTATTGATTTACCTAGGGTTTGCCCTAACAGGGCTACACCCTAGGCTATCTCATGTCGCGCTTTCAGCGCTGCAAACCTTAAGAGGCGTAATTCTTTCAGCGCTGCAAACCTTAAGAGGCGTAATTCTTAAAGTTACTTGCGGGACACCACTCTAAGAAGCGTATGAATCCTGTCGAAAACGACGCGTTCCCGTCCGCCTATAGGGATCACCGCATCGCAGCCGCACCTCTGCGCAGGGGCCTGCTAGTCCCTGAGGGGGCCGATGAGGAAGGTTCCCGTCGTCACGCTGATGTGGTTGCCGATCTGGTCCGTGTAGGCGAGGTACGGGAAGGTGCCCATCATCGTGTATGTTCCACCCGAGTCGCCGCCGAATTTCAGGATCATCGTGAAGCCGTCGCCCGCGCGGTCGCCGAAGGTGGCCTGGATGACGCAGGTCGCCGAGGACACGTCCACCGTGTAACGGTAGTAAATTTCGTAAGTGTCCAGCGGAAGGAGGCTCTCCACATAGGCGACCGGGCTGAAGTAACCCACTTCCACGCCGCTCAGGTTGATTTCCAGCTTGCTGTACGTCCCTCCGGCCTCCTCGCGGAAGGCGATTTCCAGCGGCCACCGGTCGAACACAGCCGAAATGTCGAACGCGCTGCCGTTAAACAGCGGGTTTGCGAGCCAGTCCTGTGTGTCGCAGTCCCAGACGGTCTGCGGCTGGCAGGGCATCCACATCCACTGGTCGGTGTCGTAGATGTAGGTCCACGGGTAGTAGCCGGTGTATGTCCATTCGGCAGCCCTCGCGGGAAGCGCGGCGAGCGAGACTGCTGCGAGAGCGCAGACGGAAACGATTCGGGAGAATGTATTCATGGTTTATCGCGGTCGATTATCGACAGTTGTTTTGTGCCGTTCCCGCAGCCCATGTTCCGCTCAGACGAGTATTATCGTCAAGCTTACTGATAGGAAATTCAATTCCGGGAGATGGAGCGATTCAGCTTGGCTATCTCATGCCGCGCCTTCAGCACTGCCAGACGGTGTTCGAATATCAATGGGAGGCGCTATACTCCTTGTCCTGCCAACAAAATTGGCCATTCGGTCAATAATGTCTTTGTAATCTGTGTAATCCGCGTAATCTGCGGATAAGTTCTCTTTGTTTGCTTTGCGCGTATGAGTATCGACGACGATCAGACCATTCTCGACGGCGGGGACGCCGGGCGGGAACCCAGTTCCGGGCTGAATGCCGGGGACCGGCTGGGCGATTACGTGCTTGAGCGCATGCTGGGCGCGGGCGCTATGGGGCAGGTGTATCTGGCCCGGCAGGTGATTCTGGATCAGGTCTGCGCTATCAAGGTGCTGCCGGAGGAGCTTTCGCGCTCTCAGGATTTCACGCGTCGTTTCGCCAGCGAGGGGCAGGCACTTGCCCGGATGGACCACGGGGGCGTGGTGCGCGTGCTCAACGCGAGCGTGGACAAGGGGCGGCATTTCATCGTGCTGGAGTTCGTCGGCGGGGGCGACTTGGACGGGTATCTGCGCGGCAGGGGCGGCAGGCTTTCCGAGGCTGAGGCGCACGACGTGCTCAAGCAGATTCTTTCCGGTCTGGCCTACGCCCACGCCAAGGGCATCGTGCACCGCGACCTGAAGCCCGCGAACATTCTTCGCAGCGGCGACGGGCATTTCAAGATAAGCGACTTCGGGCTGGCGCTGGTGATGAACACGGGCTACGTGCAGGACCTTGTGCGGCGCAGCATCACCGCCGCGCAGATGCCGGGGCATGCCGACCCGGACGCGACCTTTGTCGCCCCGCCTTCCGGGGGCGGGAGCTTCGACCCGGACGCGACGCTCGTCGCGGACGCGCGGGGCGGCGGCTCCGATTCCGATGCGACGATTCTGGCCGGGCCCGCGTCTGGTTCCGCCGCCGGAAGCGGCGTGCGGGGCGCTTCGAGGCACGACGACGCCTCTGCCCTCGTGGGCACGATTGACTACATGAGCCCGGAGGTCCGCGCCGGTAGCCCGGCGGACGCCCGCAGCGACATCTACGCCGTGGGCATCATGGCGTATCTTTTTCTGACGGGGCACAAGCCCCTCGGGCGGGCCAAGGCTGCGTCCGTGCTCTGCAAGGGCATCTCCGCCAAATGGGACGAGTGGATAGACACCTGCCTCGAAATCGACCCTTCGGAACGCTACGCCACGGCGGCTGTGGCTCTCGACGCGCTTGAGCGTGTTCCCCTCGGCGGAGACGCGGAGCCCGCGCCCGTCGCCGCGCCCACGGTCGCGCTTATGCAGCCGTCCGCGCCTGTCGCCAGTCCCGCCGCGCCGCCCGTCGCCGGTCCCGCCGCGCAGCCTGTCGTCAATTCCGCGCCGCCGTCCGTTGCCGGTTCCGCTCCGAAGCCCGCAGCCGCAATCAAGGCCCCGGTCCTCGCAGGGCCGCCGGAGCCTCCGTCCGGGCCTTCGGGCAAGGCGGCGAAAAAGAAGGGGTCCAGACTGCCGCTGCTTCTGGTCGCGCTGCTCATAATCGGCGTTGCGGCTCTGGCCGGGCTTTTCATGGGCGGCCATATCAAGATGGGCGGTTCCGGCGGCAAAGACACTCCGCACATCGACAAGCCGGTGGCGGTGGATGTGCCCAAGCCTTCCGCGTCCGGGCAGCAGTCCGCGACTTCAGGCCAGACCTCTTCCGCCGCTAACACTCAGCAGGCCTCGAACACGCAGCAGGCCGCGAACGCGCAGCAGGGCGCGGCGGCGTCCCAGACGCAGAAAAGCCCCGCGCAGTCTTCCTCCGGCCCCAAGCCCGCGAAGATCGGCTCCATTTGGCTGGACAGCGTCCCGACAGGGGCCTCCGCAAGCGTGGATGATGCTCCGGCGCAGATTGCGCCTGTTGCATTTGACGATCTTTCGGACGGCAAACATCGCGTTCGCGTCATGATGCAGGGCTACGAGCCGGTCGATATGACGGTTCGCGTCAAGGCGGGGCAGACGGCGAAGATGGCCCCCGTGGTCCTGAAGCGGCAGACCGGTTCGCTGTCCCTCACCGGGCGGCCCGCCGGGCTGGCGTGGTCAATAAAAACAGCGCCCCCCGACGCGAAGCCCGAGACCACGTCCGGCACTTTCCCGCAGATTTTGAAGGGTCTGCCGACGGGCGAATACCAGATCCAGTACGGCATGGATGACGCCAAGCCGCAGTACGCGTTCGTCACTGTGGAGACGGGCAGGCAGGCGACGCTGGCCTGCGTGCTGCCGGGCGGGCCGCTGCGCATTGCGAGCAACGTCGCGGGGGCGACGGTCAGGGACTCTGCGGGCAGGACCTTGGGCGCGACTCCGCTCTCCGTGCCGCTTCTCGCGCCCGGCGACTACACTTTCAGCGTGTCCGCAGACGGCTACACACCCGTGGAGCTGCAGGGGCACATGTCCGACGGGGGCAGCTTGAACCTGAATGCGGAACTTGTGCGTTTTTCAAAGCCGACGCCCGGCAGCCCGGCCATGTTCTCGCTCGGCGAGGGCGCGGGTCTGCCGATGGAGTGGATTAACGGCGGCTCTTTCATGATGGGCAGCGAGGGTTCCGAGGGCGGACGCGAACGCGACGAGGCGGCGCACAAGGTCAGTCTTACTCAGGGCTTCTGGCTTGGCCGCACGGAGGTCACGCAGGCGCAGTGGCAGGCCGTCATGGCGTCGAATCCCTCAGGCTTCAGGCAGGCTGGCAGGGATGCGCCCGTGGAAAACGTTAGCTGGAACGACGCGCAGGACTTCTGCCGCAGGTTGACGGCCCTTGCTCGGGATGCCGGAACGTTGCCCGATGGCTACGAGTTCCGCCTGCCGACGGAGGCGCAGTGGGAATTTTCCTGCCGCGCCGGTTCGCCGGGCGCGTTCGCGGGCGCCATGCGCGACATGGCATGGACTGTCGTCAACTCCCGCCGCAGCACGCATGCCGTCGGGCAGAAGTCAGCCAACGCGTGGGGCCTTTTCGACATGCACGGCAACGTGGCCGAGTGGTGCGAGGACTGGTACGCGGCGTCGCTCGCCGCAAGCACGGACCCGCAGGGGCCGCGCGACGGGCAGTTCAAGGTGGCGCGCGGAGGTTCTTGGCAGCAGGGCCTCATCCAGTGCCGCAGCGCGGCGAGGAACCGCTTCCTGCCCTCGGACCGCTGGAACTACGTGGGCCTGCGCGTCGCGCTGGTCAAACTGCGCTAGAGCACGCCATACCGGGCCGCCATGCGCCGTCATCCGCCGATGACAGGCCGATCGGAGAAGGATCGTCCGCCCCTGACGCTTCAGCTACCGCGAGAGTTGTCGAGGCCCGAGCCGTCGGTCTGCTCGCGCAATATGCTTGCTTCGCTCAGGACCAAGGGCCGCCCTTCGTGCAGATGGCGCGTGAGTATGAGGTAGCAGTAACGGCTGGCCGACAGGCCCATAGCCTTCGATCTCTGCTTGATCTCATCCGCCACAGCCTTGGGCAAACTGATGTTGATCTGATCCGCGTTTCTTCCGGCTCCACCCATATTCGTATGGACTGAACCCTTTTCGTCTTTGCGTCAAGCATGTCAGTCTTGATTATATAATATAATCTTAGATCGGTATCAGCGTGTGCATAATACATATCCATAGTAAACAACAACTTCAGTCTTCTGGAGGCGCGTGATTCCGGGGCTTTGCAATTTACGGGCAAGGGACGGATGCCCTGTTCTCCGACCGTTCGTTTGTGATCAGAACCCAGTCGCCGTTACCTATGTCGCTTCCGCTTTGCCGCGAGGCGTACTGGCCCACCGGGGCGCACTTGACCATGAACAGAAAGAACATGCTTTCGTGTTCGCTGAAGCGTTCGTAGTTCGCCATTCCTTTTGCAATCACGGTGGCCGTCCCGAAGTCCGGTAGCCCGCCGTCGGGGCTTGAGAGCGGAAGCTGCCCCAGTTCCACGCCCTGCGCCGTTCCGGCAAGGCCGGCCTCTTCCGCCTCGCACAGGCAGGTATCGTTCAGAAAGGGCTTATCGCGCAACAGCAGGCGGACTTTTCCCAGCCGGTACTGCGCCGCCAGCGTCTTGAGCAGCAGCATGTCGAAGAAGACCTCCCCGGCGTTGTCCGCGATGCAGACCAGATCGCCGCCTTGTTCAAGGCGCGCGCGCAGGCCCGCCTCGGCGTTTCCTTTCAGGATGTGATGTTCCGCTTTTTCCAGCAGCGAGCCGATGTCGAAGCTCTCGAACGCGCCGAGGTCCATCACGTTGCCGATCACGGAGATGCGCAGGGCCAGCGCGACGGGGTCCGCGCTTGCGGCAAGGCTGCGCTCAAGCGCGGGGAGCCAGAGGCGGGCCTGCCGGTTGCATTCGCGTTTGGCTGCGGCGTAAGGGTCCGCGACGCCCGTGCGAAGCGCGGTCAGGGCCAGCATTTGGGACATAAGCTCGGGCGGCGTGCGTCCCGCAGGGGGCTGTTCGCGCAGAACGTCCAAACTTTCCGCCACTATGCGCTTCTGTGTGTCTTCGTCCGCGCCGGACAGGCGGGCTGCGTTCAGCACGTTGCGCAGGAAGCAGGGATAGCAATCCAGACTGGTTTTCACGCTGGCATTGTGGCGGGTTTCGGCCCGCGCTGCAAACACTACGCCAGCAGCCCGGCGGCCAGCAGGAGGGAGTGGATCAGCAGATACCGGGCCGTGCCGGACAGGGCCTTGTCATGGGCGGCGCGGCTCTCCGCCCGGAGCATCATCCTGAACAGCCTCAGCCCCAGCGGCAGAGAGACAAGCGGCAGCAGAACCCAGGGTCCGTAACCCATGCGCCAGAGCGCCACGGGCACGGCGCTGGCCAGCGTCAGCATCAGCAGGTATTCCGCCGCCCCGAAGCCGCGCCCGAAGCGGACCACGAGCGTGCGCTTGTCTGCGGCGCGGTCGGTCTCGAAGTCCCGGTAATTGTTGACCACCAATATGTTCGTCGCCAGCGCGCCGGGGGCGATGGACAGGACGACGCAGGCGGTTCCGATGCTTCCGGCCTGCACGTAGTACGTCATCGTGACGGCCACCACGCCGAAAAACAGCATCACGAAGATGTCCGCCGTGCCGGTGTAGGCCAGCGGAAAGGGTCCGCCTGTGTATGCGAGGCCCGCCAGCACGCAGACTAGGCCCACGAGGGCCAGCGGCCAGCCGCCGTAAGGCAACAGGAGCAGCCCTTCCGCGAAGGCCAGCGCAAAGCAGGCTACCGTGGCGCGCAGCATCATGCAGGGCGGTATCATGCCGCTGGCCACGGCGCGGGCCGGGCCTTGCCTGTCCGGGGTGTCCGCGCCTTTTACGAAGTCGAAATAGTCGTTGGCGAAGTTGGTCGCTATCTGGATCAGCAGGGCGAAGCCGAGGGCCAGCAGGGCGGGGGCGGGCCGGAACGCACCGTCCCGGAAGGCCAGAGCCGTCCCCAGCAGCACGGGTGCGATGGCGGCTGGCAGGGTCTTGGGCCGGGCGGCTAGTATCCAAGGGCGGAGCATGGCTTGTGGCCCGGTCTATCCGTGCAGGACTATTTGTTCCACGATCTCGATGCCGTGGCCGTCCAGAGCCACGACGTGGCGCGGGGAGCTGGTCAGAAGGCGGATTTTCTTCAGCCCCAGCGCGGAAAGTATCTGCGCGCCGATTCCGTAACCGCGCATGTCCATCGGGCTTGCCCGCGTGCTTCCGGGCGCGTCCTTTTCGGGAACCTGAAGGCCCGCGTTTTCGTGCGACAGGTACACGAGCGCGCCCCGGCCTTCCTGCGCGATGCGCTTCAGGGCGAGGTTCGTGGAGCAGAGGCCGCCGTGCACGCCTTTTTGCGCGAAGACGTCGCCCAGAACGTTCTCCGAGTGCATGCGCACGAGCGTCGGCTCCGGGCCAACCTCGCCCATCGTGAGGGCGTAGTGGCAGCGCTTGTCGATGAGGTTGCGGAACACGTGCAAGGTGAAGTCGCCGTATTCACTTTGGAAAGGTTCGCGGCGCAGTTCCTCGACGAGGCGTTCGCGGCGGTGGCGGTACTCGATCAGGCTGGCTACGGAGATCAGCTTGATGCCGAAGCGTTTCTTGTAGTCGGCAAGCTGGGAGAGGCGGGCGCAACTACCGTCGTCGTTGAGGATTTCGCAGATTACCGCCGCCGGGTTCAGGCCCGCGAGCCGCGCAAGGTCAACCGCCGCTTCCGTGTGGCCCGCGCGTTCGAGCACGCCGCCGGGGCGGGCCTTGAGCGGGAACATGTGGCCGGGCTGGGCGAGCATTTCCGCCGTGGATGCGGGGTCGCCGAGGACCTTGGCCGTGCGCCAGCGGTCCTGTGCGCTGATGCCCGTGGTCACGTCTTCTGCGGCGTCCACGCTGACCGTGAAGGCCGTGCCGTGACGGTCGCGGTTCACCTTGGTCATCTCCGAAAGGCCGAGGCGCGTGAGCTGTTCACCGGTCAGGGGCACGCAGATTAGGCCGCGCGCGTGCATGAGCATCATGTTGATGGCTTCGGGCGTGATCTTGTCCGCCGCCACGACGAGGTCGCCCTCGTTTTCGCGGTTCTCGTCGTCGCTGACGATGACGGGCCTGCCTGCCGCGACGTCGGCAAGGGCGTCCTCGACGCTGTCGAACACATTATCCGCGCTTTGCATGGGCAGTTGTTCTGACGCCTGCGCGGGCGGACTGCAATACTTCAGGCGCGGCAGGCGGGAAGAGTCGTCTCAAAGGGTCCGTTCGGGAGTTCCTATGCAACAGTGACAAAACGTCCCGCTCGGCAAGACGTGTGTCCGGTCGCCGCACTGGTGTGACACGGTGTCGCGCCGGGGCGCGGCGGCATGCTTGCGCAAGTCTTTGATTGCCAGCGCAAAGGGCCTGCGGATGACGCTGGCACGGACCATGCAACGATGACTGGCGAACGACTTTAACCGGCAACGCCTTAAAAAAGGAGAATAGAATCATGAAACTCATACGCTACGATTATCCGACACTGCCCGGCACGCGGGACTTCGACAGGCTTCTGAACGAGTTCTGGAACGGTCTGCCGCGATTCGCGGACTTTGTCGCCGCGCCGGCCAGAATCCCGGCGGACCTCTACGAGGACGAGGGCAACGTGTATGCCCGTTTCGAGCTTCCGGGCTTCAAGCGGGAGGAACTGAACGTGCAGCTTGAAAATTCCGTTCTCACCGTGTCCGTGGAGCGCAAGAGCGCGAAGGAGGGGGAGGCCGATCTATCGGCGAACCGTTCCATGAGCGTCCCCGACGGACTCGACATGGACAAGGTTGGCGCGAAGTACGAGGACGGCGTCCTCACCGTGACTTTGCCCAAGAAGGCGGAAATCAAGCCGAGGGCCATCGAAATCCGCTAGGCATTTTGGGGTAAAGGGAACGCGGGCCGGGCCGTCAGGGTCCGGCCCGACACAAAAAATTACGGACAACAATTTAGAAAAGGAGAAAAAGTCATGACAGACACACTTGTAAGCAACGAATGCAAGATTCGCCCCGCATACGAAACTTCGGAGAACGCCGACGCCTACGAGGTGCGGGTGTTCATGCCGGGGGTCGGAAAGGACGGGATCGGCATTTCGCTCGAAAACGACGAACTCCGCGTTTCCGGTCGCAGAAGCGCCTCGATCCCAGAAGGTTGGCGTCCTTTGAGCCGCGAGAGCCGCGGCGCGGATTATCAGCTCCGGCTGGGGCTGAACGTGAAAATCGACGGGGAGAAGATCGAAGCCCGCAACGAAAACGGCGTTCTGATCCTCACGCTTCCCAAGGCGGAGGCGTTGAAATTCAGGAAAATTCCCGTCTTGTAAGAAAAACAATTGTTTTTCCTTAACAAATGGAACAAATGGGGTGGAGACACGCTCGTATATTTGAGTTGTCAGTAGGTTGATTTGGGAGAGTCAACCTGGGAGACAGAGCATATGGGAGGCCGGGGTCGCCGAAAGGCGGCTCCGGCTGTTTCTTGTACGAGTCCGGGCCGCGCCAGTTCCCTAGCGGAAAAGGTTGTATTTGAGGATGGCGAACAACGCGTGCAAGCCGTCCCGCCAGCCGATTTTCTTGCCCTCTTCGTAGGTGCGCCCGGAGTATGAGATGCCCACTTCGTAAATCCGGCAGCGCAGCTTGGATATTTTCGCGGTGATCTCCGGCTCGAAGCCGAAACGCTCTTCCTCGATCTCGATCTTGTCGAGCACCTCTTTGCGGAACACCTTGTAGCAGGTTTCCATGTCCGTGAGGTTGATGTTTGTGAAAATGTTGCTCGTCAGGGTGAGCAGCTTGTTGCCCATCATGTGCCAGAAATACACCACGCGGTGCGCCTGTCCGCCGGAGAAGCGCGAGCCGAAGACCACATCAGCCCTGCCGTCCAGAATGGGCTTCAGGAGCTTGGGATATTCCGCCGGGTCGTATTCGAGGTCCGCGTCCTGAATGATGACGATGTCCCCGCTGGCCGACTTGAAGCCCGTGGAGAGGGCACCGCCCTTGCCCCGGTTCTTCTGGTGGTAGATCACTTTGCAGAGCGGGTCGTTTTCCAGCTTGTCCCGCAGGATGTCGCGGGTCCCGTCCGTCGAGCCGTCGTCCACGATGACGACCTCGTGCAGGTTCACCCCCGACGCTTTCACCTTGTCCACAATCGTCACTATGGTGGCCTTTTCGTTATAACAGGGGATGATGACGCTGATTTTCATGCAGGTTTTAATTGATCGAGCAAATTATGTAACCGGGATGATAATGGCATGTTTCACGGTTGTCTAATCTGCACTGGCGCCCGGACTCCGTATTAAATAAATTCCCATCCCTGATATGCATAGCAGAAACGCTGTTGACAGTTCAAGAGGACTGCTCGCACGTCTTCCGGGCCTTGCGATGGTTCTGCTGTGCGCGCTGCTTTCCGCGCTTCTGTTTTTCAGGGCGCAGGTCTTCAGCGGAATGGAGATCATGCCGGGGGACATATGGGACGGGCGGCTAATCATGGGCTTTGTGGAGCACTGGCGGTTGGTCTTCTCCGGGCAGCAGGACTGGAACACCCTGTCGATGTTCTGGCCCCGGCAGGGCAGCCTCGGCTATAGCGACACCTTCTTTATCGTGGGGCTTATCAACGCCTTGTACTGCAGGATTGGCCTTGGGCAGTATTTCGCGTACACGAGCGCGTTCATCACGCTGGCCTTCGCCGGCTTTCTGCTGATGTATCTGTTCCTGCGTCGCGCGATGTCTATGCCCAAGGCGTCGGCCTGCGTCCTGTCCGCCTTGTTCGTGAACCTTTCGCCCTTGCAGATGGCCGGGACTCACGTGCAGCTTCTGATGGTGTGGCTTTGCCCGGGGGTGCTCTTTCTGGGCTGGAAGGCCATGCAGGGCGGTCGCCGCGCCACGGCTTGGGCCGCCGCCTGCGGCCTGAGTCTGGCGCTGCTCTTTTTTACGACTTTCTACGTTCCGTGGTTCCTGACCCTGTTCGTCTGCATCTGCGCGGCGCTGTATCTGCTCTTCCGCCTCGTGCGGCTGGGACTGGTCTGTGAGTGGTGGAACAGGCTGGAGCTGCGCGCCGCTTACGATGTTGCAGCCGCCTTTGTCCGCGCCCATGCGCGTGTTTTTGCGGTCTTCGGGGGATGCTTCCTCGTATGCCTCGCGCCCTTTCTGATCATATACCTGCCGGTCTTGGAAACGAACGGTTCGTGGAGCTTTGAGGGGGCGGCCCTTTCGCTGCCCTCCCTTGTGGACTATGTCAACGTGGGTTCGGACAACTATTTCTGGGGCTGGTTCTTCGCCCCCATGCATCTGTTCTGGCGCTACAACGGCTGCGAGCTTGAGTTCGGCCTGCCACCGCTGACTATGATCGTGTTTTTTTGCGCCCTTATCTTGATGCTGGTTTCGCGCATCCGCGCCCGTAGGACCGACGCGCTGTCGCTGTGCGGCGTCGTGGCCGGGCTGGCGGTTCTGCTCTGCTGGCTGCTGATGTTTAAATTCCACGCTTGGGCGGGCTGGAAGCTGGTGCATGCGTTCGTGCCCGGGGCATCGGCCATCCGCGCGATTTTCCGCTTCAACGTGCTCCTGTCCATGATGGTCCTGCTGGTGATCGCGGCGTGGCTGCGCGGGCTTGCGTCATCGCGCGGTCGTCTGGGCGGGGCGGTCTCGCTTCTGCTGCCCGCGCTTCTGCTCGGCGAGCAGCTTGCCAGAATGCCCGTCAGTTACGCCATGCGCCGCAGCGAGGAAGTCGCCCGCATCGAGGCCATTCCCCCGCCCCCGGCTGACGCGAAGGTATTCTACCTGAAGTCGTCCAATCCGGGCGCCGTCTGGACGCATATGGTGGCCTTCCGCATTGCACAGGAACTGGGTTTGGAGACCATAAACGGCTATTCGGGCATCTGGCCCGTGGACTGGCCGCTGGAGCATCCCGAGGCGTCGGACTACGAGAGGAACGTTTACCGCTGGCTCAAGGGGGAGATCCCGGAGGGCCTGTACATGCTGGATCTGGACGCGATGCAATGGCACAGGCGGGACGTCGGCTGGGTTCCGGCCTACTACAAACCGGGTGAGGACATCGTGGCGGCGCGGACTCTGCCCTTCTACGCGTTCGAGGGCTGGTCGGGTTTGGAGGATTGGGGCGTATGGAGCAAGAGCAGGCAGGCCCGTATCATGATGCCTCTGGAGACGGCGCTTGAGCCCGGCGCGAGGCTTGAAATGAGCGTTCATGCCTTCGTGACCGACAAATGGCTTTCGCAGATTCTGCGCATCAGCGTCAACGGCGTGGAACTGACGGACATGGTATTGCGCTTCGGGGCCGACAGCCGGGACCTGAGTTTCGTCTTGCCGCCGGAATGCGCAGGGGCGCGCAGGCTGGATTTTGTGTTATACCTGCCCGATGCGAATAGTCCGGCCTTGGTGGGCGATAGCGCAGACACAAGGTTGCTGGGTCTTGGCTTGCATTCTTTCCGGGTTGCGAACGCCGAGCAGTGAGGGCTTGGGCAGGGGCCGCTTCATTCCTGCTGGCAATCCGGCGCGGAGTTCCATTTATTAATGTTCTTTAGGGAGCGTTTGAAAACTCGACTCCCTTCGGAATGCGTGTGTCTTTCCGGCGCAAAACCGATCTTCTTGACTCACAGAATCTCGATTCATTTCGTCTCGAAACCCGATTTTTCACTCGAAAATACATCCCGCCTCCTCGGTCCGCGTATTTCCAAACGCTCCCTAGCGCAACAAGCCATGACATCCGCCCAAGTCCGCCAGTCCTTCCTTGATTTCTTCCGTTCCAGACAGCACGAGATCGTCGATAGCGCATCGCTGATGCCGGGTTCGCCGAACCTGCTCTTCACGAACGCGGGCATGAATCAGTTCGTGCCGTACTTTCTGGGCGACCGCCCGGCCCCTTTCAAGCGGGCGGCGGACACGCAGAAGTGCATCCGCGCGGGCGGCAAGCACAACGACCTTGAGGACGTCGGCTTCGACACCTACCACCACACCATGTTCGAGATGCTGGGCAACTGGTCCTTCGGCGACTACTTCAAAAAAGAGGCGCTTAACTGGTCTTGGGAGCTGCTGACGAAGGTCTGGGGCATGCCCGCGAACCGCCTTTACGCCACGGTTTACAAGCCCGGCGAGGGCGATCCCGCGAGCTTCGATCAGGAGGCATGGGACGTGTGGGCAGCGATTTTCCGCACCGAGGGCCTCGACCCGGACATGCACATCCTGACTGGCAACAAGAAGGACAACTTCTGGATGATGGGCGAGACAGGTCCCTGCGGTCCCTGCTCGGAGGTGCATATAGACCTGACTGCGGACATGACCGGCGGCAAACTCGTCAACGCGGGCACGCCGTGGTGCATCGAGATCTGGAACGACGTGTTCATGCAGTTCAACGCCACCGAGGACGGGCAGTTCGTGCCGCTCAAGCAGTGCCACGTCGATACCGGAATGGGCTTTGAGCGCGTGGCTGGCATCATGGCCACGACCGACGGCTTCACGGACTTCAGCAAGCCCCCCAGCAACTACAACGCCGACGTTTTCACGCCGATTTTCGACCGCATCGCCGAGTTGAGCGGCAAGGTCTATGGGCGCACGATGCCCGCCGACCGCAACAATCTTTCGCCGCAAGAGATGCAGGACGTGGTGTTCCGCGTTCTGGCCGACCATGCGCGCGCGCTCAGTTGCGCGATTGCGGACGGCATACTGCCGGGCAACGAGGGGCGCAACTACGTGCTGCGCCGCATCCTGCGCCGCGCGATCATGTTCGGTCGCCGTCTGGACCTTCAGCCGGGCTTCTTCACGGAGCTTGTGGCCCCGGTGGTGCAGACGCTCGGCCCGGTGTTCCCGGAGCTTGTGAAGCAGCAGAATGTGATCGAGAGGGTGATCCGCAGCGAGGAGAGCGCCTTCGACAGAACGCTGGACCGCGGGCTTCAGGAGTTCGAGCGCATCGTGGCCAGACTGGCGTAGCGCAAGGGGCGCGGACGGCCTTTTTGTCCTGCTATAGCGATTCTCAGAAGTCCGCCGAAATATCAAAGAATAAAGAGAAGAGTTTTATCCGCAGATAAGCCGGGATAGGAAAGGGATTAGAAAATCAAGACGTCTTCTTTTTAAATAATCTGCGTAAATCCCTGCTTATCTGCGGATAAAAATTCTGGGTTTAATTTCGGTTTTCTTTTGGAAATCAGTATAATAGTGCGCCATGCTTTCCGCTCGTGTCATTCCGTGTCTGGACGTCAACAAGGGCCGCGTCGTCAAGGGGGTCAACTTTGTCGATCTTATCGACGCCGGGGACCCGGTCGAGGCGGCCAAGGCTTACGAGCTTCAGGGGGCCGACGAACTGGTGTTTCTCGACATCACCGCGTCCAGCGAGAACCGGGGCATAATGCTCGACGTGGTGCGTAAGACAGCGGACCAGTGCTTCATGCCCCTCACCGTGGGCGGGGGTTTGCGCAGCGTGGAGAACATCCGCGAGATGCTCAACGCGGGCGCGGACAAGATCAGCCTGAACACGGCGGCGGTGCTGAACCCGGACCTCGTGTCCGAGGCCGCGTCGTTCTTCGGCAACCAGTGCATCGTCGTGGCCGTCGATGCCAAGCGCGTCGCTCCGGGGCGCTGGAACGTATATACCCACGGCGGGCGCAACGACACCGGGCGCGACGCGGTGATATGGGCGCGCGAGGTCGTGCGTCGGGGCGCTGGCGAGCTGCTGCTCACGAGCATGGACTGCGACGGGACCAAGGACGGCTACGACATCGAGCTGACGCGCACCGTGAGCGACGCGGTGGAGGTCCCGGTCATTGCCAGCGGCGGAGTGGGCACGCTCGAGCACATGGCCGACGGCATCCTGAAGGGTGGGGCGAGCGCGGTTCTCGCGGCGTCGATCTTCCACTTCGGAACCTACACCATCGCGCAGGCCAAGGAACACTTGAAGAGCCGGGGCATTCCTGTTCGTTTGTGATGCCGGGAGGACGAACGCAACTTTCGGCACGGCGCTGAGCAACAGGAAAATACAAGAAGTTATCCGCGTAATCTGCGGATAGTCTCTTTTGTCTTTTGGAAATCCTCTCTGAGTTGCTAGGATTGTTGCCATGAGCGAAGCCCCGACTTTCCCCGCCATTCCCGGCAGCGTGAACATCATCGTCGCCTGTGACGAGAACCGCCTTATCGGGCGGGAGGGTCGTCTGCCTTGGCGCATACGCGAGGATTGGCACTGGTTCATGGACCATATCGAGGGCGGGGCCTGTGTCATCGGGCGCGTCTGTTACGAGGCCATGCTCAAAGGCGGTCATGTGAATGAAAAGCGCCGCTATTACGTTGTTTCGCGCAATGCGGCGCTCGCCGGGCTGGACACGGAGGTGTTTCAGAGCACGGCGGACGCGCTGGCGGCGGCGAAGGCGTCGGGGCGGGCGGTCTGGATCTGCGGCGGGGAGAAGATATACGAGGAATGTTTGCCTATGGCGGACCGTCTGTATCTGACCCGCGTTCACGCCGCGTTCGAGGGCGACGCGTGGATGCCGGACTGGAGCGCGTGGTTCGGCCCGGAGCTTTACCGGCGCGAGGGGGCCGATGTTAAATATCGGTACAGTTTTGTCGTGCTGGGGCGGAAGTAACGGCTGGTGTTGCCGCCAGCCCAAGGTCCGCTGACGTTGCGGTTCAGGCTGCGTCGGAATCGGCGAAGAATTAGCCCGCTATTCCGGCCCTTCGTCGCTTTCCGCCGGCGTGCCGGTGCCCATCAGGTCGGCTAGGCTTGAGAAGTAGTTGCTGAAGCGGGACATGTCTGCTAGGCGGCCCACCGTGCCGTCGAAGAGGTCGCGCTTCTGCTCTTTGAGCTTTTCGATGCGTTCCTCGATGGTCCCGGACGCTATGAGGCGGTAGATGAACACGGTGCGATCCTGCCCGATGCGGTGCACGCGGTCGATGGCTTGCGCTTCCACGGCGGGGTTCCACCAAGGGTCCAGCAGGAACACGTATTCCGCCGCGCTCAGGGTGATGCCCGTGCCGCCGGCCTTGAGGGAGACGAGCATGATCGCCGCGCCTTCGGTGTTCTGGAACGCCGAGACGGGTTTTTCGCGGTTCGTCGTGCTGCCGGTGAGCATTTCGACGGGCAGGTCCGGGAAGTCTTCCCGCACGACTTTTTCCACACGGTGCAGCAGGCTTGCGAACTGGCTGAACACCACGGCTTTGCGCCCGTGGTCCACCAGTTCGTGCAGCTTGTCCAGAAGGGCGATGATCTTGCCGCTCTGGCGGGGGTTGCAGTCCGTCCAAGGCAGAAGGCCGGGGTCGCAGCAGGTCTGGCGCAGGCGGGTGAGCAGGGTGAAGAAGGGTAGGGTGCGTTCCTGCACACTCTTGTTCAGGTCGTCCCCGAAGCTGGCCAGTCCTTCGCGCGCGAGGCGCTGATACTCGCTGTTCTGAAGCTGGGTCAGCGGGCAGTTCATGATGCTTTCCACCTTGGGCGGCAGTTCGGAGGCCACCTCGGTCTTTGAGCGGCGCAGTATGAAGGGCGCGACTTGTCTGCTGAGGCGTTCGCGCAGGGTCTTGGGGTCCGTGGCGGCCAGCTTTTCCATGCGGCCCCGGCTGCCCAGAAGGCCCGGCATCAGGAAACGGAAAATGCTCCACAGGTCCAGCTCGCGGTTCTCGACCGGCGTGCCCGTGACGGCGATGCGGCGCTGCGCCTTCAGGCTGGAACATACCTGCGTGATCTTGGCGTCCGGGTTCTTGATGAACTGGGCCTCGTCGAGCACGGCGTACGCGAACTGGCGCTGCGCCACAAGGTGCCTGTGTCGCCGCAGTTGAGTGTAGCTGGACACCCATATTATCGGCTCGTGGCAGTGTTCCCAGTTCCTGTTGCTGGAGAGGGCCTCCAGACGCAGGTGGGGGAAGAACTTGGCCGCTTCCGCCTTCCATACGGGAACGACGCTGGCCGGGCACACGATGAGGCTCGGCAGGCCCTCCGCCGGGGTTGTCGCCAGAAGGGCGAGCACCTGCGCCGTCTTGCCGAGGCCCATTTCGTCGGCCAGCAGGCAGTGGCAGCCGTTGGCGAGCAGGTGGCGCATCCACGCCACGCCCCGGCGCTGATATTCGCGCAGGGTGGGCGGCAGGTCCACAAGGCCCTCGTCAGGCGGACCCATCACGCGGTCCCGCCATGCCGCAAGTTCGGGGCTTAGTTCCAGCGGCAGGGTCTCGCTCTGGAACATGGAAAATAGCATGTAGTAGGGGATCGGGACCTGCGCGCCGTCGTCGCCTTGGGTGGAAAGATCCGCTAGGTCGGCGGACTGGCCGGCGTCTATGCGCAGAAGGCCCAGTTCCGGGGATATGACGATGTGACCGGGGCGGCGCAGCAGCGTCTGCGCGTGAGAGCGTGCCAGAACCTCGCCGTCGATCCACGCGCTCCAGTCCAGCCCCACGCCCTTGCCGTCTATTTCGCGGGCTTTCGCCTTTATGCTGACCTTGCGCACGCCGTCGCTGAACACTTGCAGGCGCGGGTCCGCTTCCACGTCGAATATGCCGCGCCAGCGCGGAAGGTCCCGCCTCACGAAGGAGGGGATGGCCAGCGCGTCGCGCAGAATGAAGTCGCTCTTGCCGGGGCGGAACACGAAGCCCGCGTGTTTCGCCTTGCCCGTCAGGCGTATGAGCATCTCCCGATGACGGGGGGCGATTTTGTCGCCCTCGTTGCCGCGCAGCGAGCCGAAGGCAGGCTTCTCGTTCTGCTCCTCGATCCAGAATCCGCAAAGGCGCACTCCCTGCGTGGTGGCACTCAGGCGCAGACGCATGTGCGGGGGCGGGCCTTGTTCGGGTTCGGGCACGGGCTTTGCCGGGGGCGAGATGTCGGGGGCGGGCGGCTCCGGTCGTTTGTCGTCCGGCGGCAGGGGGGAGACTTCCGTGGCAATCAGCTCCTCGGCCTCGTAAAGCCCGGCGGCTGCCAGCGCGCGTCCTTCCAGCTTGTCCGTCGTGCCGGAGCGCACGCTCGGCGCGCCGTTCTCCCATTCCACCACGGAGTAAACGTCCTCGCGTCCGTTGCGGCGGTGGACGATCAGGGTTTCCGGGTCGAGCTGAAGCTCGCGCACATGGCATTCACGGTAGAGGCCGCGTCCGACGCGAAGCTCTTCGCGGTCGAATGATTTTTCCCACGGAGAGCACAGGCGGTCGAACCACTTCTCGATCGCGCTGGGGGAATAAATGCGTTTGGGCTCTCTGGCTGGCACGGCAGGAAGTCAGCAAAAGGGAGAATAATAAGGAAGCAGTCCGGCACGCGCAAGGCAGTACGAACGGATAATTCTATTACGGTGAGTTTCTTTGCTGCGGATTTTCGTGCGTGTGCGGGCGGTTTTTGTAAAACTGGCTCCCATGAGCGCGTATGTTTTTAGCGATACGGTCGATTTTGCGGACACCGACGCCGCCGGACTGGTGCATTTCTCGAACTTCTTCC
Organism: Opitutales bacterium; assembly: GCA_041652375.1. Lineage (GTDB taxonomy): Bacteria > Verrucomicrobiota > Verrucomicrobiia > Opitutales > Oceanipulchritudinaceae > Verruco-01. The sequence continues at coordinate 19,326 of JBAZHO010000004.1, forward strand.
GCTACGTGGAAAGGGCCGAGTCCGCGTGGTTTTTGTCGATGGGAGTCGCGCAGTTCGAGACGGTCGCGGGCGGCGGTTTCAGGGGCTTCCCGAAGGTGAACGTGCAGTGCGACTTCCGTGCTCCACTGAAGGCCGGAGACGCCTTTTCGGTAAGGCTCGCGCCCGTTGAGTCCGGGCGCAGTTCCTTTACGTACGCGTTTGCCGTGCTCGTGGGCGGGCCGCAGGGCGCTGTTGCGGCGGAAGGTCGCGTGACCCTCGCCTTCGTGGAATCCGGCGGAACTGCCGGAATGATCTCCGTTCCGTTGCCTGCCGCGCTTGCGGATGCGGTCGGCAGGTCTGTTTATGATTAGTATGATGCCAGCGCAAGAAAGCATCGAAAGTTCGACCCTGACTTGTCGCAGCACCAAAGGTGCGACCTGAGACAGCCCAAGGCGCAGGCCTTGCCAAACC
>JBAZHO010000005.1:0-6605 GCA_041652375.1 Opitutales bacterium
GCGCAAACCGCAGCCGCAGCGGCCCAGCCCGCCCCGGCGCAGGACAACCCGGCCAGCCCGCCCGCCGCGCAGAACGCCGCCCCCACGGCCCCGGATGCGGCAGCCGCCCCGGCTCCCGGAGCGCAGACAGACGCGCCGTCCGTGGAAACCGTCGCCGCACCAGCCGCCGTGGTGGAACCGCCCGCCCCGCCCCCGCCACCGCCGGAGCGCACATGGCTGGACATCGTGCTGCCCGGCGACATCTCCATGAAGTTCCGCCTCGTCAAGCCGGGCCGCTTCCGCTTCGGCTCCCCCGTGACAGAGGTGGGCCGCGCCGTGACAAGGGAGGAAGCGCCGCGCGACGTCGTCATCGACAAGCCTTTCTACATAGGTCGGTTCGAGGTCACGCAGGCGCAGTACGAGGCGGTCATGGGCAAGAACCCCAGCCGCTTCCGCGCGGCGGACAAGCCCGTGGAACAGGTCTCATATTCTTCAATCACCAGCCTCGGCGGCTTCCTCTATCTGCTGAACCGCAACCTTGCCGACAGCGGACACCCGGAAATGACCGCCCGCCTGCCCACCGAGGAAGAGTGGGAATACGCCTGCCGCGCCGGGACCACCAGCGCCTTCAGCGACGGCAGCGACCTGCGCGAAGCAAGCATGGAAGGCAACGCCGCGACGTTCGCCGTTTTCGGCAAACCCTTCGGGCAAAGCTCCCCGGTGGGCAGCCTCGCGCCCAACGCGTGGGGCCTCTACGACATGCACGGCAACGTGGAGGAACTGACTGACAAGGGCGTTGTGCGCGGCGGCGCGTGGGCCTCCCCGGCGCGGGACTGCCGCTGTGCGGCCCGCCGAAACATGGGCACGTCCTTCCGTGGCGACGAAAAGACCGGCTTCCGCATAGTGATTGAAATCAAAGACGCGCCGCTATAAGGGCCGACCTCAATCATCACCGCTGCGGAAACGCTCCAGCAGGTCGCTCATGTCCTCCACCTCGTCGAGCACGTCGCGCAGTACGTAGATGGGGGCCTTCGCCTGAAGCGCGAGCACGATGCTGTCGCTGGGGCGCGCGTCAAGCTCCACCAGCTTGGTGCTTATCTCGTTGGCCATGCGAAGGATCAGCCGGGCGTAGAAGGTGTCCTCCTCCCGCCGGTTGACAATCACGCGCTCCACGGAGATGCCGAAGCCTAGAAACATGCGCCCGACAAGCTCGTGCGTAAGCGGGCGCTCTGGCCGCCTGCCCTGCATTGCGATGTGCATGGCCTTGCCTGTGCCGGGGTCCACGTTGATGACGAACGTCTTGTCCGGCGGACCGAGAAACACGGCCACGCCGTTGCTTATCGGCATGAGCCCTTTGACCGCAATCTCTACCACATCCATCTGCATCGCCCCGCAGAATAGCGGAGCCGCCCACCCTCATCAAGAACGGGATTTGAATGCGGTCAGAAAGTCCGTCAGACCCCTGCCCTGCCCTTGAGCGTCTGCAAGGCCCGGCGCATTTCCAGTTCCTCCAGCAGGGCGAACAGGGCCGCGTTGTCGCGGGGCGGGCAGTCCATCGTCCCGGTGGGCACGTCGTAGTCCAGCGTGGTCATCGCCAGATTGCGCCGCAGAAAATCCTTGCTCTTGTAAACCACGCCTTGAAAACGCACGGGCTTCAAGTCCCCGCAGTTGGCGATCACGCCTTCCAGATTGCCGAACTGGTTCAGCCACTTGGCAGCCGTCTTGGGCCCCACCCCGTCCAGACCGGGTATGTTGTCCGAAGTGTCGCCTACGAGGGCCAGCAGGTCCGCCACGCGGGACGGCGGCACGCCGAGTTTCTCCTCCACGCCCGCCGCGTCGATCACGCGCCAGCCCACGGCGGCGTTGGCCGTGGGCGGCGGCAGAAGCTGCGTGACGCCGAGCATGGTCATGCACTGGCCCAGATCCTTGTCCGCGCTCACGATGCGCGCCTCGTCGCCCCTTTCGGAAAGTTTCCGCGCCCAAGTGGCGATCAGATCGTCCGCCTCCACGCCTTCGCGCTCTATCGCGCCGAAGCCCATCAGAAGCGCCAGCTTCTTAATGAAGGGCATCTGCGCGCGCAACGCGTCGGGCATCGAGGCGCGGTTCGCCTTGTATTCGGCCAGCAGGGCCGTCTGACGGCTCGCGCCGCCGAGGTCGAAAAACACCACGCCTTGATCCGGCTTCTCATGCTCCAGCAGGTAGGAGAGCGAATTGATCCAGCCGTGTATCGCGCCCGTGGGCAGGCCGTCGGAGCGGGAGAGGCCCTCCGGCATCGCGTAAAACGCGCGGAAAACCATGTTGTAACCATCCACGAGCAGATACTTCGCCATGACCCTCACAATAATGGCCAGCACTGCCGCTGACGAATAAAAAGCCCGTCCGTGAATTATCGCGTTCCCCGGGCTTCCGCTTCGCGCCGCCCGTGGCTGTCTATGGCCGCGCTTCAGCGCCGCAAAATGTGTCCGCAGGTCAAATGGAACGGCTTTATAGCGATTGCCAAAAGTATCCCGAAATTGAAATCGAATCTGACAATGAATCGGGGCAACTGACGTATTAACGCCTCGCGGACGGCTCGGAGAGCCGTCCCTACCTCTAAGACGTTGATGCGCAATCTGTTGGTAGGGACGCCTCTCCGAGGCGTCCGGGGTGCGTGCGTTCTTTCTGCGGCTTGAAATTGGCCGACTTATGGCAATCGCTTTAAAACTGCTTCAGGAGGCCGCCAGCGCCGCTTTCACGCTTTCCACTATCAGATTCTGGTCCTGTTCACAGAGGAAGGGGTGCATGGGCAGGCTGATGACTTCGCCGGACGCTTTTTCGGACGCGGGGAAATCCCCAATCTTGTAGCCAAGCGGGGCGAAAACCGGTTGTTCGTGCAGGCACTTGGGGTAATAGACCGCCGTGGGAATGCCTTTCTCGCGCAGCGCAGCGCCAAGTTTGTCGCGTTGGGGCACGCGGATGGTGTACTGCGCGTAAACGTGGGTGTTGCCGGGTTTCACTTCCGGCACGGCGCAGACTTCGCGCAGTAGTTCGTTGTAACGCGCGCCGATGCGGGCGCGTTCGCTAACTTCCCAGTCGAAGCTGGGCATCTTGGCCAGCAGCACCGCGGCTTGTATCGTGTCGAAGCGTCCGTTCGTGCCGAGGTAGTCGTGCTCGTGGCGTTTCACGCCGCCGTGCGTGCGCACCGCGTTCAGGACGGCGGCCAGCGCGTCGTCGTCGGTGAAGAGCGCCCCGCCGTCGCCGTAGCAGCCGAGGGGTTTGGCGGGGAAGAAGCTCGTGCTGCCTATCGTGCTCGCGGCACAGCTTTTGCGTCCGTTGCGCGTCGCGCCGAAGCTTTGCGCGGCGTCTTCGATGACGGGGATTCCGCGTCTGGCCGCGATGGCGTTGATGCGTTCCATGTCGGGCATCTGGCCGAAGAGGCTCACGGGCATGATGGCTTTGGTGCGTTCCGTTAGCGCGGCTTCTAGTTGGTCCGCGTCGATGTTGTAGCTGTCGGCTTCGATGTCCACGAACACGGGTTTCGCGCCGACCAAGGCTATCGCCTCGGCGGTGCTTATCCATGTGAAGGGCACGGTCACGACTTCGTCTCCGGGACCGATGCCGAGCGCGCGCAGGGCGATTTCGAGGCTGTGCGTGCCGCTGGATACGGTCAGGCAGTGTTTCGCGCCTACGTATTCGGCCAGCGTTTTTTCCAGTTCCGCGATTTCTTTCCCCATGACGTACTGGCCGTGGTCGAGAACCGTTTGTATGCGTGTGTCGATGTCCGCCTTGTAGCGTTTGTACTGCTCTTTGAGGTCGATGAACTGCATGCTCTGATCGGGTATTTGGGAAATTTCTAGTGAGGATGTCCCAAAATCTTGCCGCGCGAAAGAGAAAAGCGCTCGCGCATTTCCGTGGCGTCTCGTTCGTTTCGCGGCGGGGCTTGCGTTTTTCGCGGCGGGGTTGCTCGTCGTGAGCGTTATTTTTTCTTCTTCCGGCTGTGGCTGTCGCTTACAAATCGGTCGCTTAGTCAAATTACTCTTTGCCATGTGGGGGGCGGCGTTTTCTAATTATCAGAACAATGAAAGTCGCTCTTATCACCGGCATCACGGGGCAGGATGGTTCTTACCTTGCCGAACAGCTTCTCCAGAAGGGCTATGAGGTCCATGGTATCATTCGTCGTTCTAGTTCGTTCAACACGGGCAGGATCGACCATCTTTACAATGACCCGGAGATTCTGGACAGGCGTTTGTTCCTGCACTTCGGGGACTTGGCCGATTCGAGCAACTTGAACCGGCTTATCGAGAAGTGCGCCCCGGATGAGATTTACAATCTGGGCGCGCAGAGTCATGTGAAGGTGTCTTTCGAGGTGCCGGAATATACGGCTGATGTGGATGCGATGGGGACTTTGCGTTTCATCGATGCCATCAAGGAGGTGGGGCTAAAGGACAAGACGCGTTTTTATCAGGCGTCAACGAGCGAGCTTTTCGGCAAGGTGCAGGAGGTTCCGCAGCGCGAGTCCACGCCTTTCTATCCGCGTAGTCCTTACGGCGTGGCAAAGCTTTACGGGTTCTGGATCATCGTGAATTACCGCGAGGCTTACGGGATTCATGCTTCCAATGGTATTTTGTTCAATCATGAGAGTCCGCGCAGGGGTGAGACTTTCGTGACGCGTAAGATCACGCGCGCCGCCGCCCGCATTGCTCATGGTTTGCAGGATCAGGTGCATTTGGGTAATTTGTCCGCCAAGCGCGACTGGGGTTTCGCCCCGGAGTTCACCGAGGGGATGTGGCGTATTCTTCAGCAGGATAAGCCGGGGGATTATGTGCTGGCCACGGGTGAGACGCATACGGTCCGGGAGTTCGCGGAGCTTGCTTTCGAGGCGGTTGGTTTGCCTTTGCGTTTCGTCGGCGAGGGCGTGGAGGAGCGGGGTGTCTGCGTCAAGTCGGGTCGTGTGCTTGTGGGGGTGGATCCTGCTTACTTCCGTCCTACGGAGGTGGAGTTGCTTATCGGGGATGCTTCCAAGGCCAAGCGCGAATTGGGTTGGGTCCCGGAAACCAAATTTTCTGATCTTGTTCAGTTGATGGCCAAGGCCGATTTCGAAAAGGTGGCCCGCCACGGCTACTAGGCAGGGCGGTCGCGCCCTGCACCTAAGATGCTTGCGCATCTTAAAGGGGCTTGCGCCCCTTACGCGGGCTTCGCGCCGCTATCCCTTTTTCTGATTTCCACAAGACAACCGAAATTAAACCCAGAACTTTTTTACCGCAGATAAGCAGGGATAATACAGGGATTGGAAAATCAGAACGTCTTCTTTTTTCAACAACCCGTGTAATCCGTGTAATCTGCGGATAGACTTCTTGTCTGCTTCTTTCGGCGGACTTTTGAAAATGCTATAATCTTTCAACTTCTTCAGTCATGGGTCGCATTTTAAGCAGGTCTGACAGTATTTTCGTTGCCGGGCACCGGGGTATGGTGGGTTCCGCCATCGTGCGTGGTCTGCTTGGCGCGGGGTTTGACAATCTTGTTCTGCGTTCGCACGCGGAGCTTGATTTGATGGACCCGGTTTCGGTCAGCGCGTTTTTCAGGGTGGAGCGGCCTGATGTGGTGATCGACGCCGCAGCCCGGGTGGGCGGCATCCATGCCAACGCTTCTTATCCGGCGGACTTTCTGCGCGAGAACTTGCTCATGCAGATGAATATCATCGACGGGGCTTGGCGGAGCGGCGTCGGGCGCTTGTTGTTTCTGGGGAGTTCGTGCATTTATCCGCGGCTTGCCGCGCAGCCTTTGCGCGAGGAGGCGCTTCTGACAGGTCCTTTGGAGGAGACCAACGAGGCGTATGCTTTGGCCAAGATTTGCGGGCTTAAATACTGTCAGTTTCTGCGGCGTCAGCATGGGTTGCTGTTCCACAGCGCGATGCCGACCAACCTTTACGGGCCGGGCGACAACTACCATCCGCAGAATAGTCATGTGCTGCCTGCTTTGATCCGTCGTTTCCACGAGGCGAAGCTGGCGGGTGCGCCGGAGGTCGTCTTGTGGGGCACGGGCACTCCGTTGCGCGAGTTCTTGCATGCCGACGATCTGGCGGCGGCAGTCCTGCATTTGCTTATGCTGGATAATCCGCCGGACTGGGTGAACGTGGGCAGCGGTTCGGAGCTTTCGATCCGCGAGCTTGCGGAGATCGTCCGGGCGACCGTGGGCTTCGAGGGGCGAATCGTGCTGGATGCTTCACATCCCGACGGCACGCCGCGCAAGCTTCTGGATAATTCGTTGATCCGGTCCACGGGATGGGTCCCCGCGATTTCGCTTCGGGAGGGTATCGCGCGGACGTATCAGGATTTCCTGCGCGAGTCCGGCGAAGGGCGGCTTCGCGCATAGCGAAGGGGCGCGGCAGGCTTATCGCAATTTCCAGAAGAAAACCGAAATAAAACCCAGAATTTTATCCGCAGATAAGCGAGGGATGAAAAAGGGATTGGAAAATCAGAACATCTCATTTTTCAATAATCTGCGTAAATCCCTTCTTATCTGCGGATAAACTCTTCGTCTGCAATTTCGGCGGACTTTTGAAAAACGCTATATAGCGGTTGCCAAAAGTCGGCCAATTTGAAGCCTCAGGACGAACGCGTGCCTCCCCGGACGGCTCGGAGAGCCGT
>JBAZHO010000005.1:6615-17674 GCA_041652375.1 Opitutales bacterium
TAGGGACGCCTCTCCGAGGCGTCCGCGGCGTGTGCACACGTCGGTTGTCCCGTTTCCTTGCCAGATTAGGTTTCTATTTTGGGAAACTTTTGGCAATCGCTATATGCGCGCGCGGTTTCCGGTTTCTTACACCGCGCCTTTGCCCGTCACGGCGTGTATTAGGGTTCGGATCATGATCCTGACGTCCAGCCACAGCGACTGGTGCTCGACGTAGTACAGGTCCAGCGCGATCTTGCGGCCATTGTTGATGTCCGCTCGTCCGTTGATCTGCGCCCAGCCGGTTATGCCGGGTTTCACCTGAAGGCGGCGGCGTTGCGCGGCGTTGTAGTAGTCCGCAATCGCGGGTATCTCCGGCCTTGGGCCGACTAGGCTCATCGTGCCGCCCAGCACGTTGAAGAACTGCGGCAGTTCGTCGAGGCTGTACTTGCGCAGAAAGGCTCCCGTGGGCGTGACGTTCGGGTTGTTGCCGCTCTTGAACACGAAGTCGTCCGGCACGCCGTCGGTCCATGTCTGGTCGGCATAGACGCTCGGGGCCTGCTTTTCCACGGGGATCATGGAGCGGTATTTGAGTATCTTGAAGAGTTTCCCGTTCAGGCCCACCCGCGCCTGCCGGAAGAGCACCGGGCGTCCGTCCCGGAACAGCACCATCAGCGTCAGCACCGCGAAGAGCGGCGATATGGCCGTGATGATGGCAAGGCTGCCGAGGATATCAAAGAGTCGTTTTGCGAGTCGATTCAACATGGTCCTTCACGATGGTAATGCTTCTCAGCTCATCCGGCCCGAACGATGCCTCGTCCATCAGCCCGCCGGTTCCGCTTGCGATACCCACGATTTGCGTCGGCGCGCTGAAATTGTCAACGATCACCGCTCCGCGCCTGCCTACGTAGCCGCCGGATACGATGCATACGCCGTCGGCGAGGGTGACGCTTCCGCAGACTTTGGTGAAGAAGTCTTCGAAGAAATCGATCATCGGCAACAGCAGATACGGGTAGCCTATCCGGGTATCCAGCCGGAAGGACACTATCTCGCGCCGCGAAGCCTCTTCGTAGAACGCCGGGTTGAAATTGTCTATGCCGCCGTCCACGGCCAGCGCGCCCCGCCGCAGCAGCGCGGCTGCTTCCGCGCCGACCACGCCTTTGCCGCTCGCGCAGGATACAATCGCGTCCAGAGAGTCCGCGCCCGCTTCTTCTATGTCGCCGATAGCCTGAATCTTATAGCGGGTGAACCTTGGCAGTATGGCGTTGATGGCGTCCGCGACTGCCCGGCACTTGTCGGCGTCCCTTGAGCATGCGAACACCTGCGCCCCGCGTTCCGCCACTCGCAGGGCAATCTTGGAGCCGAGGTTCCCCATGCCGTAAACGAGGATGCGCCTGCCGGCGAGATCCGCGCCCAGCCTGTTGCCCAGCAGGTGATCGACCGACTCCACTGTGGCGTCGTTCGGCTTGCACGGCACAAGACGGGTGCCCGGAGCCAGTTCCTTCGCAAGGGTGCAAAGATCGAGCGACTGCTTGCCTTCGACGTCCACCAGTATGGCGTCCACCTTGCCGTCGAGCAGGGGCAGGACAGCCTGCGCCGTCTCGCGCGTGCCCAGCATGAAGCACGCGCAGTCATAGCCCATGCAGCTACGGCGCGGCGTGACGGCGAATTTCACCCCTTCTCTGGCGGTTGTGCTGACAAGCGCGAGAGGCTGCGGTCTGGTCGCCACCCATTCAAGTTCGTGCAGAACCCTTGCCCGCATGTCGTCCGTCGGCAGCGGCGCGGCAGTTGCTGACCGCTGTCGGCTGGTCCCGGTCAGTTCGACTTCGACGGCGGTGCATACGCGGTCCAGCTCGGCCTGCGTCAGTGAAGAACCGGAGGGCAGGCAGAGGCCGCGAGCGAAAACATCTTCGCCGAAAGCGCCGCCGTAAACGCGGCAGCCCTTGAAAAGCGGCTGCATGTGCATGGGCATCCAGAGGCGGCGGGCCTCTATGCCCTGCGCGTCCAGCGCGAGACGTGCGGCTTCCGCCCTTCCTGTCCCAAGCGAGGCGTCCAGCGTGAAGCAGCTCAGCCAGAACGAGGCCTGCCCAAGCTCCGCGCAGTCGGGCATCATGCTCAGACCGGGCACGCCGGACAGCCTCTTGCGGTAGTATTCATAGTTGGCCCTGCGGGCGGAGAGTCTGCTTTGCAGGACGCCCATCTGGGCCACGCCGACGGCGGCCAGCAGGTTGCTGATGCGGTAGTTGTAGCCGATGGAGGAATGCAGGTAAAACGGAGCGGGGTCCCTTGCCTGCGTGGAAATGTGGATCGCCTTTTCAAGCAGTTCCCCGTCGCCGGACAGGAGCATTCCGCCCCCTCCGCAGGTGATTACCTTGTTTCCGTTGAAAGACAGGCAGCCCACCTTGCCGAAAGTGCCGACGTGCCTGCCCTTGTAATTACAGCCGAGGGACTCCGCCGCATCCTCCACGAGCGGAATGTCATACTCCGCGCACACCGCCATGATCTCGTCCAGCCGCGCAGGCAGGCCGTACAGATACACCAGCAGCACGGCCTTGGGCTTCTTTCCGGCGCGGACGCAATCTTCGACCGCCTCGCGCAGAAGGTCCGGGTCCATGTTCCAAGTGCAGGGTTCGCTGTCCACAAACACCGGCGTGGCTCCTTGATACACGATGGGGTTTGCGGACGCGACGAATGTAAAATCAGAGGTTATGACGACGTCCCCCGGTCCGACGCCGAGGGCGATCAGGGACAGGTGCAGGGCCGCCGTGGCGGACGAGAATGCCGCCGCTCTGGGCGACGAGGTGAACGCTGCGGCCAGCGCCTCGAACTGGTTGATGAACGGGCCGGGATACGCCACGTAGTTTTCCGCCAGAGCGCGTTCCATGTATTCCGCGGTCTGCGGACTCATGTGCGGGGGAGAAAGGAAAATGCGTTTCGACTTCATCAAGGCAGAGTCGGCTGGCCGCGAGACGTGCGGGGTTGGTAGGAAGCGGAGAACATCACTGCGGATCGTTTCCGTGAAATGGGGCCATAGTTTTGCCATCCGCATCCTCGGCTCCGCGCTGGGTGAAAACCACGCCCGTAGTCCGGCACAAAATGCGAATGTCCATCCAGAATGTATGCGTCCGCACGTAAATAACGTCCAGTTCAAAGCGTTGCTCCCACGTGACGTCGTTGCGCCCGAAAACCTGCGCCAGACCGGTGATGCCGGGGCGCACGTCGTGACGGCGGGCCTGCCGCTCGTCGTACAGCGGCAGATATTCCACCAGCAGGGGCCGGGGCCCGACAAGGCTCATGTCCCCCTTGAGCACGTTCCAAAGCTGGGGCAGTTCGTCCAGACTGGTGTTGCGGATGAAACGCCCGAAACGGCCCGTGCGTTGCGCGTCGGGCAGGAGCCGCCCGTCCGGGGCCCGCGCGTCGCTCATGGTGCGGAATTTGTAGAATCTGAACGCCTTCGCGCCCCGCCCCACCCTTGACTGCACGAACAGGACCGGCCTGCCCATGACCAGAAGAATGCAAAGGGCGAGCAGCAGCATCGGTCCCGCCAGCAGCAGGATAAGCAGGGCCGAAACGGTAATGTCCATCAGGCGTTTCATAATACGGCGCATCGGGCGTCCGGTCCGCCGCCCGCCCGGAAAACAACGGCGGGCGGCGGGCCATCTGCCGTCATGCTATTGCGCGGAATGGCCCGCATACAACAAAAAGCAGCGCGCCGCACGGTCTGCGCAGGCCGGGATGCGCGAAAAGCGCCGCGGCACTCTGCATTTCATCTTGACTAGTGCCCGCCCGAGGCGTTGATTGTCCAACTTTCTAACTTCAGAAGCCAATTTAACATGTCCCAGCATCCCAGCTTCAAAGTCGGCGGCTCTTCCAGCAAGAAGAAGCGCAACGTCCTCAAGCGTTTTGAACGCGTTGCCCTGCTCCTCAAGCGCGGCCAGTGGAAACGCGGCGACCGCGTTCAGGGCCTGCGCAAGACCATGCCCGACGTATAAACCGCACTACCCGCCGCGCGAGCACGGCAGAGTGACGCGAAATGCCTTTCAAAGGCCCATCATCAGGATGGGCCTTTTTGTTGTCGCAAGGGATGCGGGTCGTTCCCGATCGAGACCGGACACCCGCAACGGCGTCAGGGCGTTGCGACCGCAGCCCCGCCATCGGGGGGAAGACTCTTCAACATCTGTTCGATCGCCCGCTCCGTGAGGCCGGGAATGTAGCCCACGAGCATGTCCGTCACCCGCCCTTGCGGGGATATGATTATGATGCAGGGCAGCCCGGAACTGTTGACTCCGTACATGCGCATCAGAACCTCGCTCACGCAGGTGTTGGCCGGATGATACGCGTCCGCCTTAACGGGGGCTTCCCCGGTCTGCTGCGGATACACGTCGATGAACACCGCGCCGGCGGCTCTGGCCTTGTCTCCGGCCCTCTCCACATATATGGCGGGGGCGGGGCGGATGCGCTCGCTCTCGGAATGGAAGCTCAAGAGCACCCACTTGCCCTTCTGGTCGGCCAGCGAGAACGTGGAACCGTCCAGCATCTTGACGCTGAACGTCGGGGCGTCCGGGATCGAAAACAGGCCCACCGGATCGTAGCGTTTCCGGGGATAGCCGAAGGTTCTGTCGATCTGGAACATCTCGTCCGGCGGCAGATAGGCGGAGACCTTGGGCACGGACAGTTCGCAAACATAGCGTATGCCTTGCCCGCCGGGGTTGAGCAGCGTGCGCTCGATGCGAAGGGGAAGAAAGCTGGATGCCTCGACCACCAGTTCAAGACGGCAGATGCCGTCGTCCGCGACGAGTTTGCGCGCCGCGATGCCGTCCTCCTGCACATCCGACACCGTGCCCGGACTGCTGCGGTACGAATCCAGAATCGCCGGGTACATCAGGATCGCAAACGCTATGTCCAGCCGGGACGCCAGCAGGTTCGTCCCCGTGTGACTCAGTTTTTCTTCGTAATAAACGCCGCTCTGGCCGTCCACAAGGCGAAGTTCGTCCTCGCGGCAGGCCACGGCAAAAGTGCTGCGCGTCTGCCCGGAAAGCTCGTCCGCCTGCTTCTGCGCGGTGAGATACAGGAAGGGGCTGGTCCCCGCCCCCCATGTGCAAAGGCCCGTTATGCGCACGGGCAGGACTTCAGTCCCGACGTAGATGCGGCAGGCGACGCGCTGGGTGATGGACACATGCGCAACCACAGCCTTCGAGTACGCGTCCAGAAAGGCCGACACCTCATCGGCGCCGTCCATGCTTGTGACGGCGCTCAGGACGACCATTAAAACTGCCAGTATGCGCTTGCCCGACATTGGTATCTGCCCGGATGGGGACACGCCGGAACGACAAAGCGCCCCCGGCCCCTCCCGGTCTTAAAGCCGCTCGAAACCGCCTATCGCCATTCGGGCGGATTCTGCGCCTCGGGACAAAGAACTCCCACACAGGGCAGGTTGCGGTAATGCTCGGCAAAGTCCAGCCCGTATCCGACCACGAACTCGTCGGGAATCTGAAACCCCACGTAGTCCGGCACGGCGTCCACCTCCCGGCGGCCTTTTTTCTCCAGAAGCACGCAGACGCGGATGGATGCCGGACCCATGAGACGGAGCAGGTTCACGACGTGTTCGGACGTGCGTCCGGTATCCATGATGTCGTCTATGAGGAGGATGTGGCTGTCCTTCAGGTCCAGCCGCACCTTGTCGATGACCTCCGGCAGGCCGTGGGGCCTCGAGTCGTCGCGGTAGCTGGACACGCGCATGCAGTCCATCCGCAGGGGCATGTCGATGTGGCGGATCAGATCCGCCGCGAACACTATCGCCCCGTTGATGATCGCAATCACCGTGAGTTCGCCCACGCCGCGGTACGCCTCCGTGATCTCCCGGCCAAGCTCCTCCACGCGCTGCTGCAGTTGCTGCTGGGTAACTAGAACGCTGTGCAAATCGTCGAGCATCGAATCGGCCTGAAAAAGAGGGAAGCATCGTTTCTGCCCGCTGTCGGGCATGCTGTCAAACGCAAAGCCGAACACAGGCTTCGCACACATCGTAAAGGCTTGCCATCGGCGCAAGCTCGGACACATTCAGACCCTTTAAACCATCCACCCGACACTATTGCCATGACTTTTATCAACATACTCGCACAAGCCGCCGACGGTGCGGCTCCCGCCGCCCAGCCCGCGAATCAGATGAACATCTTTTTCATGATGGGCCTTTTCATGCTGGCCATGTGGTTTCTCCTCATAGCCCCGCAGCGCAAGCGCCAGAAAGAGCATCAGAAAATGATGAACGCCCTTCAGGTCGGCGACGAGATCATCACCAGCGGCGGCCTATTCGGCACGATCCAGCAGGTGCGCAACGACCGCTTCGTGGTCAAGATTGCCGACGGAACCCGCGTCGAACTGGCCAAGGGGTACATAATCTCCAAGTCCGCCCCCGATACGGACAAGAAATAGCCCCCCGGCAACAATCTCCGCAAACCCCGCTTTCAGCCCCGCCCCAACACCAAGTAGCAGCCCCATGAAAGGCAAGATCTTCTGGAAATTCATTCTCTCGGCCCTCATTTTCGTATGGGCCGTGTCCACGATAACGCCCGTAGAGGACACCCCTTTTGAGACGTTCGTAAGCGAACAGGCCAGTTCGAACACGGAGGCCTTTGATGCTCTGATGCAGAAGGCGCAGGCAAGGGTTGACGCGCAGGGCGCGCCCAGCGTGTTCGTCGCCCTGGGCCAGATCGTCAAGGAGGAGCGCATCGACATAAGCAGCTTCTTCCCGCAGTACAAGCTGGCCGACGTGGTGAATCTGGACAAGCGCAACAACATCATGCTGCGCGCGCTGCTCAAGATGAGTCAGGGCAGGCTGAAGCTGGGTCTTGACCTCGCGGGCGGCGTGTCCGTCACCTTCAAGGCGAAGGACCAGCTTTCCGGCAACGAGTTCGAGCGCACGAGCCAGATGGACAAGGCACGCGAAATCATCGCCAAGCGCGTGGACAGCCTCGGCGTGGCCGAGCCGCTCATCCGCGTCAAGGGGCAGGACCGCATCGAAGTGCAGATGCCGGGCGTGAGCACCAAGGACAACCCGGACATCATCAGCACCATCGGCAAGCCCGCCCTGCTGGAGTTCTGTCTGGTGAACCGCGACGTCACCCCCAGACAGACCAACATCCCCCCCGTGGGCTACCGCATGATGGTTGAAGAGCGCGAAGACCCGACCACGGGCCGCGTTCAGGAAATCCCCTACTTTGTAAAGAGCATCCCGGAGATGACGGGCAAGTCCATCGCCAGCGCCAACGCGGCCATAGGCCCTTACGGCGGCAACATGGTGAGCATGAAGTTCACCAGCGAAGGCTCCAAGCGCTTCGCCGACATCACCCGCCGCATGGCGCAGGATAATCAGGCATCGGGCACGCTGGGCCAGCTCGCAATCGTGCTGGACGGCAAGCTCCAGAGCGCCCCGACAGTGCGCGAAGCCATAACCGGCGGCGCGGCGCAGATCACCGGCAACTTCACTCAGCGCGAGGCGATCGACCTTTCAAACGTTCTGGAAAACCCGCTCGAAGTGGGTCTGGAAGTGGACGAGATGAACGAGGTCGGACCCTCGCTGGCGTCCGGCGCAAAGCAGGCCAGCCTCGACGCGGCCATCATCGGCGGCACGCTGGTCATCATCTTCATGATCGTCTATTACTGGGGATCGGGTCTGGTGGCCGTAATCACGGTCATGTTCAACATTCTGCTGGTCGTGGGCGGCCTGTGCTACTTCGGCGCGACGCTCACGCTGCCCGGCGTGGCCGCACTGGTTCTAACCATAGGCATGGCCGTGGACGCCAACATCCTGATCTTGGAGCGCGTGCGAGAGGAACTGCACACGGGCAAGAGTCCGACCATGGCGCTGGAAATAGGCTACGACAAGGCGCTCTCCACCATCGTGGACGCCAACGTCACGACCCTCATCACCTCCGCCCTGCTGGCATGGCTGGGAACCGGCCCCGTGAAGGGCTTCGGTGTCACGCTCACCATCGGTATCTTCGGCACGCTTTTCTGCGCCCTGATAACCAGCCGCTTCATCATGGAGTTTCTCGTTTCCAAGGGCTGGCTCAAACAGCTCGTGGGCTTTGAACTTTTCCGCAAGAGCAACTTCCAGTTCCTCAACTACCGCAAGGTCGCCTTCATCTCCTCGTGGTGTCTGGTCGTGCTGGGCATGGTCGGCGTGGCAGCGCACTGGAACAACATCTTCGGCGTGGACTTCATCGGCGGCGACGAAGTGACGCTCAGCTATTCGCAGAACCTCACCATTTCCAACGTCAACCAGACGGCCATCACCTCGCTTGACCAGATCAAGGCGGAGGTCGCGGCTCTTCCCTCCAACAACAAGGCGCTGGGCGAATCCTTCCAGACCGTCGTGGACTACGGAGGCTTCGGCGAGGTCAGCTCGTCCTTCCAGACCGTCATCGGGACCGATCAGCAGACCCTCAAGGTGCAGACGCGCCACAAGATGGGTCTGGCCTTCGCCAACGCCCTCGAAACACAGTGGCCGGACTCCGGTCTGGACGTGCAGGGCGTGCAGCAGATCGGCCCGTCCGTGGGCACGGAGGTGGCGCGCAGCGCCATCATCTCCCTGCTTCTGGCGCTGGTCGGCATCGGCCTCTACGTGGCCCTGCGCTTCGAGTGGGGCTTCGGCATCGGCGCAGTGGTGGCCACAGTTCACGACGGCTTCATGACCGTGGGCATGTTCATCCTTCTGGGCGAATATCTTGGCATCGGCTCCGGCCAGTTCACGGCCCCGATGATCGCGTCCATCCTCATGGTGCTGGGCTATTCGATCAACGACACCATCGTAGTGTTCGACCGCGTGCGAGAAGAGCTAAAGCTCAACCCCACGATGAACCTGCGCGACGTGGTGCATCTGGCCATCAACCGCACTCTTTCCCGTACCATACTGACCAGTTTGACGACTTTTCTGGCCACCTTCGCCTTGTTCATTTTTGCGGCGGGCGTGGTTGTGGACTTCGCCCTCGTGTTCCTGATCGGCATCTTCACCGGCACGTTCTCTTCCATCTTCATCGCAAGCCCCGTATTCTACTGGTATCACAGGGGTGATCGGCGACAGGTCGAGGACCGTCACGAGACGCCCGTTTACGAATGGCACGCGGGTGACGCCACCCCTGTTGAGAAGGCATAAAACCCATCACTGTGCGCTGGACACACACACTTCAGTCCTGCGCCCAGGTCGCCAGACTGTCCAAGGAGCTTGGCATCAGCACCGCTGTCGCCACGCTTCTTTGCAGGCTCGGCATGGATGACGCCGATCGGGCGCGCAGCTTCATGAACCCGATGTTGCGGGAACTGGACGATCCCTTCCGCATCACGAACATGGGCGCGGCGGTCGCAAGACTGCGCGAGGCCATGTTCCGCGCGCAAAAGCTGGCCGTGTTCGGGGACTACGATGTGGACGGCGTGACCAGCACCGTGCTGCTTCTGGGCGTGCTGAACCGTTTCGGCGTGTTCCCGCGCTTCCTTGTGCCCCGGCGCATGGAGGAGGGCTACGGGCTGTCCCGGCAGGCTCTGGAGCGCATGCTAGAACAGGGGCGGCCCGATCTTCTCATCGCCGTGGACTGCGGGACCAACAGCGCCGACGAGGCAGCGTGGCTGCGTTCGCAGGGCACGGATGTCATCATTCTGGACCATCACACAAGCCGCGAGCAACGCATCGCGGATCAGGACGCCATCCTCGTCAACCCGCACGTGAACGACGGCGAGGACATGCCTTGGAGCCAGCTTTGCACAGTGGGGCTGGTGTTCAAGTTCATCCACGCGCTTCTCAAGCAGATGCGCGAGGAGGGCGACGAACTGGCCGGGCAGATTGATTTGCGCGAGTCCCTTGACCTTGTGGCTCTGGGAACCGTGGCGGATCTGGTCCCCTTGACCGGGGAGAACCGCATTCTGGCCCGCAAGGGGCTGGAACGCATGAGCGCCCCGCGCCGCACGGGACTGGAGGCGCTTTTCGAGGTGGCCGGCATTTTGCCCGAACAGCCCGTGACGCCTTTCGACGTGTCTTTCCGGCTGTCCCCCCGCATCAACGCCAGCGGTCGCCTCGCGGATGCCTCCACGGCCATCGACATGCTCATGGGCCGGGACTGGCTGCAGTGCCTTGAGGCGGCCCAGACGCTGGACCGCATGAACCGGGAGCGGCAGGAGATCGAGCGCGGCATCGCGGCGCAGGCCATGCTGATGGTGGAGGAGAATTACGCCGACGAACCGGCTTTCGTCCTCGCGTCCAAGGGCTGGCATCCCGGCGTGGTGGGCATCGTGGCCAGTCGCGTGGCGGGGCATTTTCATCGCCCGGCCATCGTTCTTGGCGAGGAGGAGGAGGGCGGCTTGCTCAAAGGTTCGGGACGCAGCAACGGCGTCGTGGATCTTGTCAGCGCCCTGACGCCCTGCGCCCACTTGCTGGAATCATGGGGCGGGCATCCGATGGCCGTCGGGATCACGATCCGCGCGGAGCGGGTCGAGGAGTTCCGCGCGGCGATCTCCGCCTCGGTCGGCGTGTTGACCGGGGGGCAGCCGCAGGAGCCGGAGCTGGATATAGCCTGCTGGCTGGAACCTGCGGATTTGACCGATACTCTTTTCCGGGAGCTGGAGCAGATGGGTCCCTTCGGGCAGGGCAATCCCCAGCCGATTTTCGGCGTGCGCGGGGTCAACATCCCCTTCCCGGCCACGGCTTTCGGCAGCGGGCATTGCCGGTTTAACATAGATTTGAGTTACGGGCACAGGATGCCGTGCGTGGCGTGGCGCATGGGCGAGCGCATGCCCAAGGCGAACACGCCGCTGGACCTAGCCGCGCGTCTGACGTGGAACGTCTGGAAGGGTCAGCGCACCCCCCAGCTTCAGGTAGAGGACTGGGCAGGAGCCGTGTAGCGACTTCCAAGAGTCCGCCGAAAGAAGAAG
This sequence comes from Opitutales bacterium, assembly GCA_041652375.1. GTDB lineage: Bacteria > Verrucomicrobiota > Verrucomicrobiia > Opitutales > Oceanipulchritudinaceae > Verruco-01. Next base: position 17,509 of record JBAZHO010000005.1, read on the forward strand.
ACCATAACCCTGAATAAGAGTATCATCTGTGGATAAAATTCTTATCTTTAGCCGCCTATGGCTTCGCGGAAGATTTCCGGCGTGGGGCAGTTGGCTGTAAAGCTGATCTTCCTGCCTTCGTGTTCTAGGCTCAGGCTGATGGCTGCGGCGTGAAGGCAGAGGCGTT
>JBAZHO010000006.1:0-17465 GCA_041652375.1 Opitutales bacterium
AGGAATGAGCAGATTTCACACAACCTTAAAGTAGCGGAGCGCGTGGTCAAGCGGGGAAAACGATTACCTGTCTTTACATAGTCGTCTCGCCTGCCGCTGGCACGGGTACAGCGCAGGACATCACCCTCGGTTTCGACCAGACGAATGCCCGCCTGTTCCGCCAAAACCCTCACTCTTGTCACATCGAGCAAAGTTTTCACTTCCGCCGGAAGCGGGCCGAAGCGGTCAAGCATGGCATCGTCAACGGCGTTCACCTCCGAAGGGGACGCGCACATGGCCAGTTCCCGGTAGAAGCGAATGCGCAGTTCCGCCTCGCCGACGTAGGAAGGCGGAATGAAAGCCTGCGCCAGCATGTCATCGCCCGGCGCGGCAGGCTCGGCCCGCTCGCCCTCGCAGATGAAGTCCAGCCGCAGGTTCGCGCGCACGAGGTCCGCGCCGCGCTCCCCGCGCAGCCGCGCTATGCTCTGGCGCAGAAGCTGGCAGTAAAGGTCGAAGCCCACGCCCGCGATGTGCCCGCTCTGCTTCGCGCCGATCAGGTTGCCCGCGCCGCGAAGTTCGAGGTCGCGCATGGCGATCCTGTAACCCGCGCCGAGCTGGCGGTGCTGTTTGAGCGCAGCGAGCCTCTTGCGCGCCGGGTCCAGCATCTGCGCATGCTTGTGCAGCAGCAGATACGCGTAGGCCTGCCTGCGGAAGCGCCCCACCCGCCCGCGAAGCTGGTAGAGCTGCGCCAGCCCGAAGCGGTCCGCTCCCTCGATTATGATCGTGTTGCAGTTGGGTATGTCCAGCCCGGACTCGATGATCGTGGTGCAGACAAGCACGTCGTACTCACCCGCCACGAAGCGCGTCATCACGCTCTCCAGCGCCGCCTCGTCCATCTGCCCGTGCCCCACGCCTATGCGCAGGCCCGGCAGAAGTTCCGAGAGCCGCTCCGCCACCGCGTCGATACTCTGCACGCGGTTGTGCAGGTAGAACACCTGTCCGCCGCGCTCGACCTCCCGCGTGATGGCCTCCTTCACGATATCGACGGAGTACTGCTTCACCATCGTCTGGATCGGCAGCCTGTCCATGGGCGGGGTCTCTATGACCGACAGTGCGCGCGCGCCCATCAGGGCCAGATACAAGGTGCGCGGGATGGGCGTGGCGCTCATCGTCAAAACGTCCACATGCGCGCTCATCTCCTTGATGCGCTCCTTGTGCCGCACGCCGAAGCGGTGCTCCTCGTCCACCACCAGAAGTCCAAGATTCTTGAAGCGCACGTCCTGACTCAGGATGCGGTGCGTGCCCACGACAATGTCTATGCGCCCGGACTCAAGCTGCTGCACGACCTGATCCTGCTGCTGGCGGTTGCGGAAACGACTCAGCATCTCCACCGTCACCGGGAACTCCGCCAGACGCTCGCGGAAGGTGTTGAAATGCTGCTGGGCGAGCACGGTGGTCGGCGTCAGGACGGCCACCTGTTTGCCGCTGGACACGGCCTTGAACGCCGCGCGCAGGGCGACCTCGGTCTTGCCGAAGCCCACGTCTCCGCAGATCAGCCGGTCCATCGCCTCCGCCTTTTCCATGTCGGCCTTCGTGTCGTCGATGGCCTTCTGCTGGTCCGGCGTCTCCTGATACGGGAAAGCGCGTTCGAAAGTCTCCTGCAAGGAATCGTCCGGGGCGAAGGCGTAACCGCCCCCCGTCTGGCGCAGGGCCTGCATACGCAGAAGCTGGGCCGCGAAGTCCAGCGTCGCCCGCTCTGCGGACGCCCGCGCCTTGTCCCAGCCCCCGCCGCCCACCTTGCCCAGCTTAGGGGCGCGCTTGATCAGGCCCACGTAGCGCGTGAGCAGGTGGGACTCGTGCAAGGGCAGGTGCAGCAGCAGCCCGTCGGCAAATTCCAGCGTGATGACCTCCTCGATCCCGCTCGTGCCCTGCATCTTCGCAAGCCCCCGGTAAAGACAGATGCCGTGCGAGAGGTGCACGAGCGGATCGCCGGGGGCCAGTTCCGCGAAGTCCAGCGCCTGATCCACCTGACTTTTGCGCGCAAGCAGCTTGCGCCGCAGGCCCGCCGGACGCGGCTTGACGGTTCCGAACACCTCGGAAGTGGGCAGGAACGCGATGCCCCTGACCCCGTCTGACCCGTCGAAAGACAGGCCGAACAGGCGGAAGCCTCGCCGCATCGGGCCGACGAAATACGCAGGGGCAAGCCCTTTCCATCCCGGCAAAGTCCCGACAAAATCCTTGATGCGCCCGTCCTCGCCCTCGCTCTGGGATACGAAAACGAGCCTGCAACCCTCCCGCATCCAGCGCGCGGCCTCGTCCATCAGCGCGTGCCGGGCCTGCTGCTCCGCGCCCGTGCGGTCGATCCCCAGCACGCCCTCCGGCGTCAGCGGAAGATAGTCCGCCGTGGCCTCGGCCCGAACCTCGACGCGGGCGGCGGGGCAGCCGAAAAGCTCCTGCTCCGCGCCCAGTGCGCTGAAGCCGAACCAGCGGTCCGGCCCTTTCTGCCGCGCCTTGAAAATGTCCTCGAAGCAAGTCTTGCCGCCGCCTGCGTCGAAGGTCGTGAAATAGTCCCGCTCCTGCGCCGCCAGCGCGCCCGGCTCCTCGAAGAACCAGTCCACGCGCGGGCCGAAGTAGCCCAGTATGTTCGCGGGCCGCGCCAGCGTCTCGTCGCCGCCGCCGGGCATCGGGGAAACGGTCACGCTGTCCACGGCCTCGATGCTGCGCTGCGTGGCGGGGTCGAAGCTGCGGATGCTTTCGATCTCGTCGCCGAAAAAATCTACGCGCAACGGGGCTTCGCCGTTGAAAGGATACACGTCCAGCAGGCCGCCGCGCACGGCGAACTGGCCCGGAGCCTCGCATATGCTCTCGTGGTCGTAGCCCATGACCTGAGCCAGCGTCTCCACCAGTTCCCGGAATGGCCGCCTGTCCCCCCTTTTCAGGATGATCTCCGCCCTGCGCAGGGAATCCACCGCTTCCACCGGGCAGAGAAGACCCGCCGGGGTCGTGAACACCACGAGCGATTCCTTTCCCCTGCCTTGCGCGGCCATGCGGGTCAGGGTGTCCAGCCGGTCGCAGCCTATGTCGAAGGTCCGCTGGTCGTCCGCCACGGAATCGTCCAGCGCGGGCAGTACCAGACAGCGCGTTTTGCCGCCGCCGAAAGCCGAGCCAAGGAACGCCGTCACCTCCGCCCATGCCTCGGCGTCTCCGCTTTTGCGGCAGACGAAGACGGACAGCGGCGCGGGACGCGCGGAAACAAACGAATGCAGGACTGCGGGCACGGAAGGCCCAGCCACCCCCGCGACAAGGGTGGTCTTGCAAGGCGCGTTAAGAATGACTTCGCGCATCGTGGAAGAATGCCGGTCCGCGCAAGACTACAAGCCTCGCGCGGAAAGCATGCTATCTGCCCTTCTTTCGACCGCAGCGCAAGCCGCCAGTGCCGGGAGATGAAAACAGTGCCCGCGGCGGCATGGAATCATCCACGCGAGCCGATTCTCTCATTTGCTGTGAACGGGAACTACTTTCTTTACTTCAAACGCAGCTCTGACAGAGTGACAGGGGACTGTGCTGGCCCGCCCCTTGCTCCAGAACCTGCGAAGCCGCACCGTCCCGCCCTGCTATGGATGTGCAAGAACAAGACATGAACATTCTGCACTCATACTGGCGAATGGAGTATGTCACGTCCCCGAGCGACGGGGAAAACGGACATGACAATCCCTTCGCCAGACTACCCATGATGGGTGACGACCGCGCGGCCTTCATCGTGTACCGCGGGGTGCTCTGCTATCTGGTTCTGAACCGCTATCCCTACAACCCGGGGCATATTCTCGCCGTCCCGTACCGGCAGGTGGCGGACATATCCGAACTGGAACCCGACGAGCGCAACGAACTTTTCGCAATCGTGGTCAAGGCCAAGGACGCGCTTCAGAAGGTCATGAACCCGGACGGCTACAACATCGGCTTCAACCTCGGTTCCGCGTCCGGCGCGGGCATTCCCACGCACCTTCACATGCACATCGTCCCGCGCTGGCGGGGGGATAACAACTTCATGAGCGTTATCGGCAAGACGCGCAGTCTTTCCGAGGCGCTTGAAAAGACTTGGGAGAAACTCAGCGCGGCTCTCCGGGACAACTGATTCATGGCGGAGAAAACCATACATTTCCAGAACCCGCGCACCCTCTCGCAGATCTACTGCGGGAAGGAGGAGAACCTTGCGCTCGCCGAACAGATGCTCGCCGTGACGCTGGTCGCGCGGGACGACTGGCTTCAGATCAACGGCGAGGAAGACAAGCTCGCCGGAGCGGAAACGTTTTTCGACACCCTGCGGGAAGGACGCCAGCAGGGGCTGAACATCCGCCAGAGCGACTACGAGAACATCCTGCGCAGCGTGTCCGAGGGCAAGATGGACCAAGTGCGCAACATGTTCGGCAAGGAGGCGGTGTCCTACCAGTTCCGCCGCAAGAGCGTCGTGCCCAAGACGCTGGGCCAGAAAAGCTACTCTCAGGCCATACGCTCCAACGATGTGGTGTTCGGCATCGGCCCTGCGGGCACGGGCAAGACCTATCTGGCCGTGGCCGCCGCGCTGGACGCCCTGCTCAAGGAAGAGGTGGAGCATCTGATCCTCACCCGCCCCGCAGTGGAGGCCGGGGAGGCGCTGGGCTACCTGCCGGGCGACCTTCAGGAGAAGATACAGCCCTACCTGCGCCCGCTTTACGACGCCATGTTCGACATGCTGGGGCACGACTACGCGCAGCGCCTTCTGGAGCGCGACGTGGTGGAGATCGCCCCGCTGGCCTACATGCGCGGACGCACGCTGGCCCACAGCTTCATCATTCTGGACGAGGCGCAGAACACCACGCCGGAGCAGATGATGATGTTCCTGACCCGTCTGGGCGAAGGAAGCCGGATGGTCATAACGGGCGACATCACGCAGGTGGACCTGCCCCGGCACAAGTACTCCGGTCTGAAGGAAGCCATCGACGTGCTTAGCGAAGTGCCCGGCATCGCCTTCCAGTATTTCGACTCCGCCGACGTGGTGCGGCACCCCTTGGTGGGCCGCATCGTCGAAGCCTATCAGCGGTATATGGACACAACCGGCGCCCACCAGAGGCGCGACCCCGGATCATCGGGAAAACTTCTTAAATAGGACCTTTCGCAATGGCACAGACTAACATACGCAAGGAAGGTCCGGCTACGCAGATGCGAAAGCGGCTGGCCGACGAAGTCCGCCAGAGCGACATACTCTCGCGCTCAAGCCTGCTATACGCGCTTGTTTTCGTCATCTTCGCCTTCCTGCTCATCGAGATCTGCTTCTCCGGCCTCTCGCCCGCAGGGCCGCAGGTGGTCAAGGACCAGATCGCGCGCTCCCGCGTGATCGCGGAACTTCCCTTTACATACGTAAGCGACATCGAGACCGAACGCGCGCGCGCCGAAGTGCGCAAGCGCACCCCGCCCGTCTATACGCTCGACCAGAACCCGGCCCGGATATTCAGGGACTGGACCCTCGCAATGGACGACGGGTTGATGGACTACCTGTCATCCCCGGGCATGGGACTGCAGACTTCCGAAGGTCCGCAGAAGGGCCTCCTCAAAGTGACGCCCGAAGAGATGGATGCCTTCCTCAACGGCCTCAAGAACGGCAACCGCTTCAACCTCAACGGCGAAGACCTCGCCGCGCTGGCCAACACGCTGGGCCGCGAACAGCGCCGTCAGGCCCTCGAAGAAGGGCTGCGCGTAATGGCGGACTTGTATAGGCAGGGCATATACGACGTGGCGAAAAACCCCGTCAGCGGCAGCGGCAACAGCCTCAGCTTCCTGAAGATCGAAGGGCCGGGCGGCGACCTCGAACAGGCGGACGTGCTCTCCGAAGAGCAGGCCATAAGCGACCTGAAGATCAACCTCAGTTCTCTGGACATACCGCGCGAAGCCTTTGTAGCCCTGTTCCGCGTCATGCGCGCGGGCATACAGCCGAACCTCGTGTTCGACCAGACGCGCACCAACCAGATCATCGAGGGAGCCGTCAACCGCATGGAGCCAAAGAGCGTCACCGTCCTCACGGGCCAGACAGTCATCGAGCCGGGCATGCGCGTGAGCGACCTTCAGTACGAACAGCTTCAGGCATACCGCAAGGCCCTGCGCGACAATGAGAACGGCCTCGGAGTGGACTCCCAGTTCTTCGACCGCGCCCTTCTGGCAATGGCCACGGTTCTGGCTCTGGCGATATTCCTGCGCATGCAGAAACGCACCCGCCCGGACGGGATGCGCGAGCTTGTCCTGGCGGGCATCACCGTGGTGCTGAACCTCGCGCTGGTGCGCCTGCTCGTGACGCTGGGCGAAGGCAGCATAGGGCAGACAATGCCCACGCTGGCCATGATGCTGCCTTGGCTGGCCCCCGTGGCCCTCGGTCCCATCCTCATAGCCATTCTCATGGGCAGCGGCGCGGGAGCCCTCACGGCGGGAATCATCGCCATGTTCAACGGCCTGATGCAGGGCGGCTCGATGGCCATCACGCTGGCCACTTTTCTCACCGGGCTGGCCGGTGTTTACGCCTGCCGCAACGTGCAGGTCCGCACGCGCGTGGTCCGCGCAGGTCTTCTGAGCGGCATCATGCTCGCTGCCTTCGTCCTGATTTTCGCCATGCGCGACGTCTCCACGAGCACCGTGGGCGTGATATGGCAGCTATTGTCCACGCAGATGAACGGCTTTCTTACGGGCGTCATAGCGGTCGGCCTGCTGCCTATCTTCGAAAACCTGTTCCGCCACACCACGGACATCACCCTGCTGGAACTGACGGACTTCAACCACCCGCTCTTGCGCCGCATGCAGGTCAGCGCCCCCGGCAGTTACCATCACAGCCTGATGGTGGCCAACCTTGCGGAAAACGCCGCGATGCGCATCGGCGCAAACCCGCTGGCCTGCCGCACGGCGGCCCTGTACCACGACATCGGCAAGATCATCAAGCCGGAATATTTCATCGAAAACCAGCGCGACGGCAACCCGCACATGGAACGCAACCCGTCCATGAGCGCCCTAATAATCAAGGCACACGTCAAGGAAGGCGCGGTGCTGGCCAAGCAGTATCACCTGCCTCGACTCGTGACCGACGTCATCCAGCAGCACCACGGAACGACGCTCATACAGTATTTCTACTACATGGCCCTCCAGCGCCAGAAGGACGTCAACGCCACGCTCTACGCGCCGCCCGGCGCATGCAGGGTGGAACTGAACGAAGTGTCGCAGAGCACGTACCGCTACGAAGGCCCCAAGCCCCAGTTCATCGAAAGCGCCATCGTGATGCTGGCCGACACCATCGAAGCGGCCAGCCGCAGCCTCAAGAAAGTGACGCCGCAGAGCATAGAGGACTTCGTCAACAACATCGTGCAGGGCCGCATAGAGGACGGCCAGCTCGACGACGCGCCGATCACGATGCGCCAGATCAGCCTGATGAAGGAATGCTTCATCTTCACCCTGCTGAACATGCTGCACTCCCGCATCGAATACCCGAAGGCGGAGAAAAAGAACGGACGCCCGCCCGCGCCGCAGCCAGCCCTCGCGCCCGCAGCGGAAGCTGCCGCGCCAGTCGCAAGCGTGGCGGAAGCTGCCGCTCCGGCAGCAGCCGTCGCAGAACCCGTCGAAGAGCTTGCAGCGAAGCCGCAGGATGCGGAAACTGGCGGCAATGCCCAGCCCGCGTAGAGTATCCGTCAACAACGCCCACCCTGCCCTGAAGTTCAGGCAGGCCGACGTCAAGGCCCTGTTCCGCTTCCTCGACGAGGGACTGACAGGCGACGCCGTCCCCGCCGGGGAACTGTCCGTTGCCTTCGTCGATGCCGGGGAAATCATCCGCCTCCACGAGAGCTTTCTGGACGACCCCACGATCACGGACGTCATAACCTTCCCCGGCGACAAGGACGAGAACCTCGCGGGCGAGATATGCGTCTGTGCGGACTATGCGGCGCAGCAGGCCCCGAAGTTCGGCCAGAGCCTGTCCGAAGAACTGACCCTGTATCTGGTCCACGGCTGGCTGCATCTGGCCGCCTACGACGACAAGGCCGAACCCGACCGCGCGTCCATGCGCGAAGCCGAGGCCCGAACGATGGCCGCCGTCCGCAAGGCCGACAAGCTGCCGGGCTTCGCGCTTAAGTAAGCACATCGCATTTCGGTCGGCTTGGTGCGATACTTGCTTTCCAAGTCTTCCGCATCGTGCTATGCCTGTTGCGTGAGCTTCAAACAGATCGTGGTGATTCTGGCCCTTTTCGCATCCGCAATGCCTTGCGCCCGCGCGCAGGCTCCGCAGACAAAGGACCTCGTCGCCGAGCTGGCTGCCCAGAAGCAGAAGAATTCCGAGGAATCGGAATCGCTCAAAACGAGGCTGGACTCCGCCTACAACGAGCTTCAGCAAACGCGCATCCAGCGCGAAAAAGCCATGCAGGCCGTGCTGATCACCGCCATTGTCTCCGGCGGCACGGTGGCGCTGGTTCTGATCCTGCTTTACCGCAGCAAGCTCAAGTCTGCCAGCGAGCTAAAGGCACTGAACGAGCGTCTGGACAAGCAGTGGAAAGACCTCTGCAAGGCCAACGACGAGCTTGTGAAGGTGAATAAGGAACTGGCCGCATCCGTCGCCGAACTGACGAAGAAGAAATAGGCGGGCGAAGGCCCTGCCGTGTTCAGTCGCCCGAGCTTGGAGCCATCGCGTATCCACGTATCCGTCCTGCCGCACCGCGAAGCCTGCCCAGTGAGCCGATCCTGCACCGGAGGGCGCAATATCCGCATCCCCGGATGCCTGCGCATCAGGCGTGCGCAGAGCGTACACCCAAGCTCCGTCGGCGGAAGGCGGCTGCCCGACGTAGAGCCAGCCCTGCGCGGGAAACGACCATATCCAAGGGTCGAACGGCACGTATTGCCAGCCAAGCACGTCGTCGAACGTCCATCCTTGCTCGTCCACTCCGTCGTAGCGGGAATACATCCGCCTCGCCGTTGCCCCAGCCGCCCCCGCCGGTCTGGTACCCCCACCCGGTCAAATCCGGGTAGCCTTGCGCCTCATCGAACTCGTCTGACCATACAAGAGGCGCCCCGGGAAGGGCCGTCAGCGCACAGGAAACGTACGCTGCGCACGCAAGCGCGGGAAGAGGGAACTTCATCAAGCATGTTCCTGCAGCCATTTGCGCGGACGGTCAAGGCATTCCGCCCTGCGTCAGCCCAGCGCATCCACCAGCGCCTTCACGGCCAGCGCGCGGTGACTGATGCTGTTCTTCTCGTCGTCCGAAAGTTCCGCGACGCTGCATGCATAGCCTTCCGGGATGAACAGGGGATCGTAGCCGAAGCCGCCCTTGCCGGACAGCGCGTTCGCTATGCGGCCCTTGAAAACGCCTTCATAGACGTGCTCCGCCCCGTCGGGATCAAGCACGCAGAGGCAGCAGCGGAACTGCGCGCCGCGCATGCGCGTGGGCAGGCCCTCAAGCGCCTTGAGCAGCTTTGCGTTGTTGGCCGCGCCGCCAGCCCCCGGCCCGGCGTAACGCGCGGTGTGTATGCCCGGAGCGCCGCCCAGAGCGTCCACGAACAGGCCCGTATCGTCCGCGCAGATCCAGCGGTCAGGAGCCTTGTCTGCAAGGGCATGCGCCTTCAGGCGGGCGTTGGCCAGCAGGGAGTTTCCCGTCTCGTCCACCTCCGGCATGCCACCCAGAGCCGTAGCGTCCTCAAAGCGCAGTGCGGACCCCAGCAGGGCCACGGACCTCATGATCTCCCCGACCTTGTGGGCATTGTTGCTGGCGAGATGTATGACGGGAAGCGTGCTCATGAAAGGGGCTTATAGTGCGCAGGAACGGGAGCGATTCAAGCATGAGGGTTGGCCAAAACCAATGATGCCTGAAAGAAGCTGGCGACCCGGCCAAACCCTTCACTTCAACCGGGCAGCCAGACCCGGAACGAAATCGTCTCTTGACCGATGCCGGGACTACGAACGATGATTCCTTGATTGTTGGAATCCGCAGTTGTCAAAGGCGTCTTTGCTGCGACTCAACTTCATTCGCTATTATGTATTTGAATCTCATTCAAATTGCCGAGTCGTTTGGCGTATCCGAAAGCGTCGTGGAAGGCTGGATTCGCAACGACGGGCTGCCCAACACGCCAGACAGGGACCGGCTCTTGTTTGATCGCGCGCAGGTTGCGCAATGGGCCGCAGAGCGGGGGCTTGCCACGCGGGTGGGGTTTCTCGCACCCGAAGCGGACGGGTTTACGCCGCGCCTGAAGCTGGGGTGCTTGCTGCGGGCCGGACGCATCTGGCGCGACGTGCTCCCGGCGGACGTGCCGGACGTTTTCGAGCGCATCGTCACAGCCCTGCCCGGGGCGACCGCGCCCGTTCGTCAACTGCTGGGGCAGAGGGTTCGGGCCAAAGATGGCGTTACGATGGCTCCGGTCGGCCACGGGTTCGCCCTGCCCCACCCCAGCGCCCGCATCACGCTGGGCCGCGACTCCGGCACAATCGCGTTGCTGCTTCTGCGCGAAGGCCTGAAGCTGCCCGAGCCGCTGACGGACGACGTGCCTGTGCGACATCTGTTCTTCTTCATCTCGCCTTCTCCGCGCGGGCACTTCGACATCCTTGCCGGATTGAGCCGCAGCCTGACGCAAGGGCCGTTGCGCGAGTTGATCAGAAACGGCGCTCAGGATGATGAGATTTTTCAGGCCTTGGACGCGATGGATGCTGCGGCGGAGAAAAAACTATGACCCAAGGGTTGCTCCTTCTAATCGCTTTCGCGGCTTTGACGGCCAGCATCTGCACCGGCTTCAGACGACCCCGCCTCTGGCTGTCCCTGACCGTGATCGGCGCGGCATTCGGCGCGTGCGCCGCCCTTTGGGCGCTGCTGGGGACGGAGATCTGGGACTGGCACGGCGGATTCATGATTGGGGGCGAAGCCCTGCATCTGCGGCTGGACGGGTTGAGCGCCCTGTTCCTGATGCTCCTGTCGGTGGTGGGTGGGGCCGGAGCCGTATATTCTCACGAATATTGGACGGATGATAGTCATCCGGCCTCCGCACCCAGAGGCCGCGCCTGCTGGAGCGCGCTTATGATCTGCATGGGCTTGGTGCTGACCGTATCCAACGGCATGCATTTCCTCATCGCATGGGAGCTTTTTACCATATGCAGCTATTTTCTCATCACGCTGGATCGTGAACGCAAGGAAGTGCGGGCCGCCGGATGGCTCTATCTTGTCGCTTCCCACGCGGGCACGCTCTGCCTGTTCGTCTTTTTCACCCTGCTTGAGACGCATACCGGCAGTTGGGATCTCGGCCCGATGCGCGAGCATGCGGAACTGGCCCCTCTGTTCTGGCTGGCGCTGTTCGGGTTCGGAGTAAAGGCGGGCTACTTCCCGCTGCACATCTGGCTGCCCTCGGCACATGCCAACGCGCCGAGCCACGTCTCCGCCATCATGTCCGGCGTCGCCATCAAAATGGGCATCTACGGCATCGTGCGCTTCAGCGGCTGGCTTCCGATGCCGGACGGGGCCGGATGGGCGGTGGCGCTTCTGGGCGTTGTCAGCGCGGTGCTGGGCGTGGCCTTCGCGCTGGGGCAGCACGACCTCAAACGCCTGCTCGCCTATCACAGCGTCGAAAACATCGGCATCATTCTCATCGGTCTGGGCTTCGCGCTGGTGGCGGTTCAACAAGGAAGCCCGTTATGGGGGCAACTCGCGCTGGCCGGGGCTTTGCTGCATGTCTGGAATCACGGTTTGTTCAAGGCGCTCCTGTTTCTCGGAGCCGGTTCCGTGCTCCACGCCACCGGAACCCGGGAGATGAGCCGACTGGGCGGGCTGTGGCGAGCCATGCCGTGGACGGCGGCGTTGTTCGCGCTCGGCGCGGCTGCCATTTCCGGCCTTCCGCCCCTGAACGGGTTTGTCAGCGAATGGCTGGTATTCCTCGGCCTTTTCGACGCCGCGCTGTCCCACGGCCCGTCGGCTTGGGTGGCGGTTCCGGCGGCCATTCTTCTCGGCGTGACCGGCGCGCTGGCGCTGGCATGTTTCGCAAAGGTTTGCGGCGTGGTGTTTCTGGGCGCGCCGCGTTCGGCGGCGGCTCACGCGCACGAAAGCGGGCTGACCATGCGCGTCCCCATGCTGGTACTGGCTGGCCTCTGCGTGGCCATCGGACTGGCCCCGATCCTGTTCTGGCCCTCCATATCCCGCGCTGTGGCGTGCTGGTGCCCTGTCTGGACGGCAGGAGCGCCCTCCGCGCCGCTGGCCACGCTTGGGGCGGCGCATATCACGTTGACGATCATGGTATTGGCGGCTGCAGTCTGGCTTTGGCGCAAATCCCGCGCCAACGGGCTTCGACGCGGCCCGACATGGGATTGCGGCTACGCGACCCCGACGCCACGGATGCAGTACACCAGCGCCTCATTCGCGGGGATCATCTCCGAATGGTTCCGCTGGATACTCATACCGGAGCGCAAAGTGCGCCGTCCGCGAGGCTTTTTCCCGACTGAAGCCTTCCATATGGAACATGTCCCGGAAACGGTGTTGGAGCGTGTTATCACGCCGCTGGCCAGCATCGTCATGAAAGTGTCCACGGCGGTGCGCCGCCTGCAACACGGGCGTTTACAATTTTACATCCTGTATCTGCTGATCGGGCTGATCGCCTTGGGCGTGCTCGTATTTTGGGGACGCGCACAATGATTTCGCTACTCTACATCATTCTCCGACTCGCGCTGTGGCTTCTCTGCGCACCGCTGCTGCCGGGCATAATCAACAAAGTGAAAGCTTGGGTGGCTGGCCGACGCGGGCCGCCGCTGTTTCAACTTTACTACGATCTGGCGAAGCTCTGGCGCAAAGGCGTGGTTATGAGCACGCTTGCTTCGCCGGGGTTCATCATCGGTCCGGCAGTGGCATGGGTGTCGCTGACCGGGGCGGCTCTGTTGATGCCGCTTGGCCCCGCCGGGAGCGCACTGAGTTTTCGCGGCGACGTGCTGCTGCTGATCTACCTTCTGGCGCTGGCGCGCTTTTGCACGGTCTGGGCCGCGATGGAGACCGGCTCTGCCTTCGAGGGCATGGGCGCGGCGCGCGAAGTCAGCTACGCGGTGCTCTCCGAAGCGGTCATCATGACGACCATGCTGACGCTCGTCATCCAGACCGGCAGCATATCGTTGATCACGATGCTTTCGCCCTCGGCGGGCGCGGGCGCGGTGCTGCTGGGGGCGGGATTGTTCACCGTTCTGCTGGCGGAAAATTGCAGAGTCCCCTTCGACGATCCCAACACGCATCTGGAGTTGACGATGATTCACGAAGCCATGCTCCTCGACCACAGCGGCCCGCCGCTGGCCGCGATTTTGCACGGCGCATCCGTGAAGCTGCTGCTGTTCGCCGTGCTGCTCGTCCAGACAGTCATTCCGATCGGGGAAATGTCAGCACCCGTCGCTTACGCGGTGCTGGCGGCAGGCGTCCTGACGGTCGCGGTCGGCGTGGGTCTGGTTGAATCGATTATGGCGCGGCTCGCGTTCCGCCGCGTGCCGCTGCTGCTGACCACAGCCTTTCTACTGTGTCTGTTCGCGTTGCTGACGGCGTGGAACGGAGGTGTCCGATGAGCGATACATTGAACCTGATGATCGGGCTTGCGATGGGATTGAACCTGCTAGCGCTGGGCTGCAGCCAGCTCTCGACGCTTATCCGGGTCGTGTCGCTGCAAGGCATAGTGCTGGGCACGCTGACGCTGCTGATGGAGAGCGAAAGGCTCGACTGGCGGGTGGTGCTGGTGGCGATTGCCCTGATAACGGTCAAAGGCGTGTTGATCCCCGGCATGTTGCGCTGGGCTTTGCGCGCGGCCAACATCATCGAAAGGGAGATAAAATCCTTCATCGGCTTTGTGCCGTCGCTGTTGCTCGGAGCCGGAGGCACGATTGCGGCGGTGGCGTTCGCGCGGACCTTGCCTTTGCTGCCCGAACACGCGGGGACGCTCATTGTGCCGGGCGCAATCGCCTCGCTGTTGACCGGACTGATCCTGCTCATCGGACGGGCCAAGGCCATCACGCAGGTCTGCGGTTACCTGATTATGGAAAACGGCATCTATCTCTTCGGCCTTCTTCTCTTTCACTCGACGCCAATGCTGGTTGAGCTGGGCATCCTGATGGATGTCACCGTCGGCGTGTTCATCATCGGCATAATCATGGACCGCATCCAGCGAGCCTTTGATTCGCTGGACACAAGCAAGCTCACCACCCTTCAGGAATGAACCCTCTCCTACTAATAGTTGTGCCCTTGGCCGGTGCGGCGTTGGCGGCCATCTGGCCGGGCAACCGCACCCGCCCTTGGTTGTTGCCGCTCGTGGGTCTGGCGCATGTCGTGATGACGTTCTGGCTGTTCGTCAATCCGCCGCTCGTCGCACCGGAAGCATGGATGGGGTTCGATCCGCTCGCGCGGGCGGTCCTGCCGGTTGTGTCCTTGCTGTTCTTCGTCTGTTCCACCTACGGAGTATCTTACCTGCGCATCCGCTCGGAACGGCCCAACCGGGTCTTCGTGGCAGCGCTGCTGGCCATGCTGGGGTTCATAAGCGCGGGGCATCAGGCACGGCATCTGGGCCTGCTCTGGATCACGACCGAAGCGGTCACTCTGGCGGCGGTCCCGCTCCTGCACTTCAACCGGACGCCGCGCGCCTTTGAGGCGACATGGAAATATCTGCTCGTCGGCGGCACGGGCATCGCGCTGTCGCTGCTCGGCTCCTTTTGTCTGGGCTACGCTTCGCTGTACGGCGGCGGCGTGGGCGATCTGACCTTCAACTCGCTGATCGCTCACGGAACCGGCCTTTCGCGCCCCTGGGTTTTGATAGCGTGGGTGCTTCTGCTCGTCGGATACGGGACAAAGATGGGACTGGCGCCGATGCACACGTGGAAGCCCGACGCATACGGCGAAGCATCGAGCATCGTGGGGGCGCTTCTTGCGGGCGGCGTCACCACGGTGGCGTTCACCGCCATACTGCGCGTGCACTCCGTCGTCATCGCAGCCGGGGCAGGACATATCGCGGACCTCACCCTGCTGGTAATCGGACTGTTTTCGATGATAGTCGCCGCGCTGTTCCTGTTGGGGACGCCCAACTTCAAGCGAATGCTGGCGTATTCAAGCGTCGAACAAATGGGCATACTGTGTTTCGGCGCGTCGCTGGGCGCGGCAGGCGTGGCGGCGGCGCTGTTCCACGTTTGGAGCAACAGCATGACCAAAGGCTCGCTGTTTCTGAGCGCGGGCAACATCCGCCGTGCGGCAGGTTCGCCCCTGCTGGCGGACGTGCGCGGCATGGCCTTGCTGACGCCGCGTTCCGCAGCACTCTTTGTCACAGGGATGTTCGCCGTCACGACGTGCCCGCCCTTCGGCCCCTTCTTCAGCGAATTGCAGGTGATGCGAGCGGCCCTCGGCTCCGGGCACGGGGTGGCTACCGCGATATTCATCTCCTGCCTGCTGCTGGCCTTTCTGGGGATGACTCGCGTGGTCTTCGGCGTCGTGGACGGCAGCCCGCATCCAAAGGCGCAGGAGAACAGCAAAGGCTTTTCCGAGACATTCGGCGTGATCGCGCCTCCGCTCCTGCTGCTGGGTCTGTCCTTGTGGCTGGGCCTTTTCACTCCTTCGATTTTGCGCGAAGCATGGCAGGCAGCCGCCGCACAACTGATTCCAACCCGATGAGCGCATCCACTCCATTTGCCCTTCTGGCCAATGCCACCAGCATCCCTTGGGCGGAAATCCCCGCCGTGCCAGCGGCGGAGCTGGTCTTCGCCACGGCGACCGAACTGGATCGCGGGGCGCGAATCTGCTCATGGTTCGGCGTGCCGGAAAGTTCCGGCACAAGCCTAGTCGCGGTTCTGGCCTTTGACGCCGACAATACCCTCGCCGTCGGGCGCAGCAAGCCGCTTGTCGGCGAGTATCCTTCGCTGACCAAGACCCATCCGCAGGCGCACATGTTCGAGCGGGAAGTCTTTGAGCAGCATGGACTCACGCCCGAAGGGCATCCGTGGCTAAAGCCCGTGAGGCGCACAAACGGGAACGGGAACGCGCCCGAAAACGGCACCTATTTCCGCGTCGGCGGCGCGGAGGTTCACGAAGTCGCTGTCGGACCCGTCCATGCAGGCATCATCGAGCCGGGTCACTTTCGCTTCCAGTGCGCGGGAGAAGAAGTGCTGCATCTGGAAATATCTCTCGGCTATCAGTACCGCGGGATCGAGGAGGCCCTGAGCGGCGGCCCGCACCGCGCAACCATGAGCCAGATGGAGACCGTCGCGGGGGATTCCACCATCGCACACGCGACGGCTTACGCCACGATCATGGAATCTCTAGCGGGGACTGAAGCACCCCTGCGCGCGCAATGGCTGCGGGCGATAGCGCTCGAACTGGAACGTCTGGCCAATCATACCGGCGACATCGGCGCGCTGGCAGGTGATGTCGCGTTCCTGCCCACTTTCTCGGCCTGCGGCAAGATACGCGGCGACTTCCTCAACCTCAGCGCGCTGATTTGCGGGAACCGTTTCGGTCGCGGCCTCGTGCGTCCCGGAGCCTGCCGCCACGATCTGGACACCGGACGCGCGGCGCTGTTGAACGAACGCCTGACAAGCGCGCTCGCCGACACCGCACAGGCATTGGAGTGGTTCCGGGATGCCGCGTCCGTGCGCGTGCGTTTGGAAAACGTCGGCACTGTCTTCCCATCGCAGGCCAGTGCCCTCGGGCTGGTCGGTCCGGCGGCTCGTGCCTGCGGGCTGGTGCGCGACGTGCGTTACGATCACCCGGCGGGCTGGCACCGCTTCGCGCAGGCCCCGGTCGCCGTGTGGCCCAGCGGCGACGTATTCGCACGCGCGCGGGTGCGCTCGCTGGAAATCGAACGCTCCGGCGAATACCTCGGCGAACAACTGGCTGCGCCCGTAGAGGGCGAACTGAGCGCCGAACTTGCGCCTCCCGCGCCCGACACGTTCGCCGTGGCGCTTGTCGAAGGCTGGCGAGGCGAAGTCTGCCACGCCGCCCTGACCGATGCCGCCGGACGCTTCCGCCGCTACAAGATCGTCGATCCGTCATTCCACAACTGGACCGGCCTGACGCTGGCCCTGCGCGGCACGGCCATATCCGACTTCCCGATTTGCAACAAGAGCTTCAACCTCTCTTACTGCGGCTTTGATTTATGATGCCGCGCCATTGACCATGTCCGCCATTTCCACCATCGCCCACAGGCTCAAGAGCGGCTGCCAGACAATAGCCTACCCCAAAGGCCCCGCGCCAGCCCTGCCGGACCGCCACGGCGGTGCGCTCAGAGTCGATGCCGCCAGATGCGCCGACGGATGCGACGCCTGCGTGAGCACCTGCCCGACGCAGGCCATTACACGCAAGGCAGGATCGCCCGTTTCCCTCGATCTGGGCTGCTGCATATTCTGCGCCGCCTGCGTGAAAGTCTGTCCACAGAAAGCCATCACGCAGACCAACGACCACCGCATGGCGGTGCGCCGACGCGAAGACCTCGTGCTGGGAGAGGCGGGAGAAAAA
>JBAZHO010000007.1:0-17020 GCA_041652375.1 Opitutales bacterium
GCCCCTTTGGGGCTTCAAAAGAGTCGCGCGGTCCGGCTTTGGGGCTTCAAAAGAGTCGCACGGTCCGGCTTTGGGGCTTCAAAAGAGTCGCACGGTCCGGCTAGTGCCTACAGCGCTGCAAAAGTGTCCGCAAGTCAGTTGGAACCACTCTAATCCTTGTCCAGACAGTCTTTATGGTAGCCGTAAATCTCTATGCCGCTGTCTTTCGCCTGCGCCAGCACGGCATCTTTTTCTAGGATTATCGTGCCGTCCGCTTCGAGGCAGGCGGTCGTTATGCCGCTTTCGCGCATGCGTTCTATCGTCTGCAAGCCGAACACGGGCACGTCGAAGCGCCAGTCCTGCCGGGGCTTGGTGGTTTTGACGAATATCAGCTTGTCGGCCTTGTATTTGTTCGCGCGGGCAAGCATGTCGTCCGTGCCTTCGTAAGCTTCCACGGACAGCACGGTTCCCTTGCGCACCACCACGCCTTGCCCGATGTCCAGCCGCGCCACTTCCTTCGCTATGCGGATGCCGTGGCGGACGTGGTTCTCGTCCGCCCGCAGCTTGCCGCCGGTCATCACGCCGGGAGCGGCCATGTCCTCGTCCATGAACGCGCGCGCGTCCATCATTTCGATGCCTGTCTTGGCGACTTCGGCGCAGATCGCGCCGAATATGGTTTCGGCGTTCCGTTCCTTCAGGGATGCCAGTATCTGTATCGCCTTCAGGTCCGGGTGTAGCTCGCGGAACAGGCGTCCGGGGGCTATCTGGCCCGCCATCAGCGCGTAGCGCGCGCCCAGTTTGCGCATGGCTTTGAGCATGTGGCCAAGCTGGCCGACCTTGATCATGGCGCGTTCGTTTTCCGGGAATCCTGCCCAAAGCTCGTCGCTGGTCTCGCCTTCGAAGGCGATCAGGCGGACAGGGATTCCGTGTTCCCGCATGCGCCGCGCGATCAGCGCGGGGTAGAGCCTGCGCCCGGCTATCAGGGCCACAGGCGCGCCGGGGTCGAAGTTTTCCGGCAGGAAGCGTGACAGTTCAGCCATGTCGGGATCTCGGGGTCAGCCAATCCACGGGCGCTGGCGCGGGGCGAGCGCTTCGGCCACCCTAGCGGGGAAGAAGGGTCCGCGATATATCCATCCGGTGTAAACCTGCACAAGGCTGGCTCCGGCGTCCATCATGCGCCCGGCGGCGTGCGTGTCGCAGATTCCACCAACGCCGATGATCGGCAGCTTGCCCTCCGTGGCCCTTGAAATGTAATTGACGATTTCCAGCGAACGTTGGAAAAGCGGCCTGCCGGAAAGCCCCCCGGCTTCGTTGAACGAGGCCAGTGCGCCGGGCCGGGCCAGCGTGGTGTTCGTGGCGATTATGCCGTCGAACTCATGGTCGCTGATGTGCCCGAGGATGGAGTCTATCTGGGGAAAGCTGAGGTCCGGGGCTATCTTGAGAAGTAGCGGTATGGGCTTGGTCCCGAGCTTTCTGGCCCGTTTGCGGCTGGCGTCCTTCAAGGCTCCCAGCAGTTCCGGCAGGTAGTCGTCGCCTTGCAGTTTGCGCAGGTCCGGGGTGTTCGGGCTGCTTACGTTGATGGCAAAGTAGTCCGCGAACTCCGCCAGAAGGTTGAAGCTCTGCAGATAGTCGTCGGTAGCCTGATCCAGCGGCGTGACGCGGCTCTTGCCGATGTTGATCCCGAGGGGGATGGCGCGCTTCTCGTGCGCTCCGCTCTTGCGCAGGGCGGATGCGACGGCTTCGGCCCCTTCGTTGTTGAAGCCCATCCGGTTGATGACGGCTTCGTGCCGGGGGATGCGGAACAGGCGCGGGCGCGGGTTGCCGGGCTGCTTGTGGGCGGTGATGGTTCCGATCTCCACATGGCCGAAGCCGAAAGCCGGGGCGGCCCTCCAGAAGTCGGCGTTTTTGTCCATGCCCGCAGCCATTCCGACCGCCGTCGGGAACTTGAGCCCGAACAGCTCAATGGGCCGGGTTCTGGTCGGCATGGAATATTTTTCCAGCATCCGGCAGGCAGTGCGGGCCTTGGACAGCAAGGAAAGCATGAGCACGGTGCTGCTGTGCGCGTCTTCTGCGTCCTGCTTGAAAAGCACTGGCCGTAAGGCCTTTTCGTAAAACATTCCCATGGTGAGGCGGCTGTCTGGCAGGCTGCGTCGGACTAAGACAAAAGGCAAGCATCCATGATGAAGCCCGAGTCGGTTTGTGCCCTTATGCATGAGCGGGCCTGTATTGTCCACTCTTGTGCGGGGTGGGCGGGCCTGCCCGACATAATGACGGGCTTTCATTTATGCCCCATCGTCCTTTTCCCGTCTTGATGAAATGAGCATCGGAGACTATTGGTGCATGAATGAGTTTCGCGCGCTTGCCCTTGATGTTGAGACTGGCGTCGTTCGCCTGCCTGATGTTGGCGGTGTGGATCACGTTCGACCTGTCGCACTGGTGGGCCTTGAAGGATGATTACAGCTTCGGCTACCTCGTGCCGGTGTTCAGCGCCTATGTGCTCTACGACAGGTGGCCGCGCATCGCGGCGCAGTTCGACCCGTCCGCAGCGAGGCCGCCCGCGCCCGCGCATACGGTGCGCTGGATGGACTGGCTTGGCCTGATCGGGCTTGTCGGCTCCTGCCTTGTGTTTGCCACAGGCGTCCTTTACCGGGCTTACGCCGGGGTTTCCCTGCCGGGTTCCTTCCTGATGACCGTGAGCTTTTCGGGGATCGCGCTTTCCGCCGCGCTGGTGTTTTCGGACCGAAGGGCGGACGGCGTGCCGATGGACTCGCGCAGCCGCTGGGCCTTCGCGTGCATGCTATTGTTCCCGGCCCTGATCTGGATACTGTCCGCCCCCTTGATGAGCGCCGTGGAGCGCATGGTGAGCGTTTTCCTGCTCAACAAGGTGACGGCGGTGGTGTTCGGCGTGTTCGACATGCTTGGCATGGTGATCGAACGCCGGGCGAACGTGCTCGTCCTTCCAAACGGGGAGGTCGGGGTGGAGGAGGCCTGTTCGGGCATCCGTTCGCTCACGGGCTGTCTGTTCGCGGGGTCCTTTCTCGCGGCGGTGTTTCTGGACCGTTTCTGGAAGAAGGTCCTGATGGTGGGCGCGGCCCTTGTGCTGGCGTTTCTAACGAACCTGATCCGAGGCCTGTTCCTGACAAGCTGGGCCTACGCCTACGGTTCGGACGCCATCGAGGGAACCGTGCACGACGTGACCGGTTACGCCGTCCTGGGCGTGACGGTGGTGCTGCTGCTGTGCCTGCTGCCTGTTTTCAACTTCAAGCTCCCGCAGCCGCCGGAAGAAGCGAAGCCGGACGAAGCGCCGGATTCGCCAGCCGGGAAAGATGAAGGCGGCGGGGATGGCGCAGGGACTCCATAGCGGGTCCTGAGCTTGGCTCTTGCGCGGAAGCTCTTTCTGCGCCAAGTGTTTCAGAACAAGTGAAATTGCTGCACCGCTACATCTTCGGCTCCGTCGGTTCCGCCGCCTTGTTCGGCGCGGGTCTGTTCGCCTTTGTCCTTGTGGCGGCAAACGCGGTCAAGGACGTGGTGGAGCGCGTGGCTTCCGGCCAGCTTACCCTGCCCGTGGCTGCGCACATGGTGGCCTTGCTCGTCCCGTTCACGCTTTCGTTCGCGGCCCCCATGGGCCTGCTGGTGGGCATTCTCGTGGTGTTGGGCCGGATGTCCGCCCGCAACGAGATCGTGGCCCTCAAGTCCGCAGGACTGTCCCTGTGGCGCATCAGTTGCTCGATCGTGGTCCTGTCCCTCATCGGTGCTGGTATCTGTGCCTATGTGAACAACTATTATGCGCCTATGGCCCGTGCCCAGTACAGGGAACTGCTATCGGGCATCGTCCACGAGGCTCCGCTGCGCTTCATCGTGCCGGGTCGTTTCGTGCGCGACTTTCCCGGCTACGTGATTTACGCGGGCGAGCGCGACGGTGAGCGTCTGGGCAACGTGTGGATTTGGGTGCTCGGGCCGGACAGGCAGGTGCGGCAGTTCCTTCAGGCAAGGCGGGGCAGCATTTCCTACGACGCCGCGAAAAACACCCTGATCCTCGACGTGGCGCAGGCCACGGGAGAGTCCCGCGGTTCTTCTTCCGCGGACGATATGGGCGAGGTGCGTCCGCAGATCGTGCTGGATCGCGCGTCGTTCGCACTGCCGATGGACAGGCTCATGTCCAGCCAGAGCGTTCAGACCCGCCCGCAGAAGCTCTCGAACATGTCCCTGCCGCAGCTTGTCGAAGTCCGCGACGAGGCGGGCCTCGGCATGGGTTCCGCAGCGCCGGGCAGCGTCGAATTCCGGCAGGCGGAAGTGGCGCGCACGCGGGCGAGCTTCTACATCAGCCGTAATTTCGCCTTTGCCTTCAGCGCCGTCGCGCTGGCGATGCTGGGCATACCGCTCGGAATTCAGGTGGGACGGCAGGAGACGTACGCCAACATGGCCATCGCTCTTGCGCTTGGGCTTTTGTATTTCATGTTCGTTTTCATGGCCGGATGGGCGGAGCGGACGCCGGAGGCGTATCCCCAGTTCATGGTCTGGCTGCCCAACGTAGGCTTCATCGCGCTCGGCGTCGGACTCATGATACGCGCAAACAGGCACTGAACGCCAATATTTGAGCCTAGGGGACATTAACGCTTGCCAGTTGCGGGCAAATCCCTAAGTTATCCACTTTTTCTCCAAGGAGTACACGGCAATGGCACGTATTTGCGCAATTACAGGTAAACGTCCCCTGCGGGGCGGCATCATTCACCGCAAGGGCTTGACCAAGAAGAGCGGCGGTATCGGAACCTCCGTTACCAAGGTCAACAAGCGTACCTTCAGACCGAACGTGCAGCGCGTTCGCGTCGTCCTGCCTTCCGGGCAGGTTAAACGCATCTGGGTTTGCGCGAAGGCGCTCAAGGCTGGCCTGATTCAGAAGGCCTAGCCTCGCGCAGCACTTTTTTCTTCAAGGCCCGGACCGCTATACAGTGGTATCGGGCCTTTTCTTTGGGCTAGTTGAACATCCTTATAAAAAGAGCGGCGCAATTGTCGGCGATTTGTGTATTGTGTATGTCCATCTAGGGTTTTTTCTTTATTTCAGGAGTATCCTTCTGTATAGGCTACTCTGGAGAGCTTGCATCAAGTGTACCGAAGATTTTCAGTCATCCTCTTTTTGATATTCGCCTCTTTTCTGGGCGTGTATTTCTTTCTTCAGAAGAAAGAGCAGGAGAAGATCGTTGCAACCGTTTCCACGGCGCAGGATCTGGAGGCTTCCCGCCTGAACGACGCGGTCAGCCGGATGGAGGAACGGCTTGTGAGTTTCGCCAACGAGTATTCGTGGGGCGAACCTTTCACGGACGAAGCGCAGAGCAAGGTTTCAAACATCTGGGCGGGGCATGTTTCGGGGCGACTCAACTCCAGCGACGTCGGTTACGTGTGGCTGTTCGACTTGAACATGCGCGCGCGCATCAGCCTTGACGCCAGCGAAAAGTCCGACACGCCGGATCCTTTCTTCGTCGTGGATCTCCGGGACGCGCTGCTGGGCAGCGTCTTCGGCCATTTCTACATTTTGAACGGGGGGACGCTTTGGGAACTCGCGTATGCCCCTGTGCAGCCCCTGTCCGATTCCGTCCGCAAGACCGCGCCGCGCGGATATCTGGTGGCGCTGCGCCGGTGGGACTCTGCGTTCCTGTCCCGTCTGGGCAATTCTCTGGGGGCTGAACTCAGCGTCATGCCCGAGGGCCCGCCGTCGGAGTCATACGATGTCCCGGCCACGTGGGACAGCGGCGTTTACACGGCTTTCCACAAGTTCATGAGCCGGACTGGCGATTCCATGGCCACGTTGCGGGCAAGCCGCACGATGCCCTTCCTCTCGCAGGTCAAACGGGACATCCAGTTCGGTTCCATGTGGATGTTGGCGGGCGCGCCGGTCTTGTTCCTGCTGACGCTGCTTGTCGGATATCTGTTTATCGGCCTTCCCGTCCGCAGACTCAGCAGGGCGCTTCGGACCGGAAACCTCGATATTCTTGAGGGCGGGAGCGGGGAGTTCGCCGTGCTCGCCGACGCCGTGAGTTTCGCATACACGCAGCGCAGTTCCATGCAGACCGAGAACATCGGGCGCGGCAGCGTGAAGGAGCAGCTCGTGCAGCGGGAGCGTTTCCTGAGCACCATTTTGCGCTACATCAACGGCATCGTGCTTGTCGTGTCGCACGACGGCGTCCTGAACCTCGCCGAGGGGCGGGAACTGGACGCATACGGACTTTCCAAGGACAGGGACGAGGGCCGCCCGATAAGCAGCATTCTGCGCGGGCAGGACCGTCTGTCGCAGTTCGAGGCCGCCCTGAGGGGCAAACGTTCCAGCATGGAGCAGAAGGTCGGCGAGCGCGTGTTCCTGACCATGTGCGAGCCTCTTCCGGGGCCGGACGGCGGGACGGATTCCATCGTCGTGCTCGCCCTCGACATGACGGAAAAGCGTCAGGTGGAGGAGGCTTTGCTTCGCGCCAAGCAGGATGCCGAACGCGCGGACCGGGTCAAAACGCAGTTCCTTTCGGTCATGAGCCACGAGACGCGCACCCCGCTCAACGGCGTGCTCGGCTTCGCCAGCGTGCTTCGGGAAACTCCCCTCAATGAGGAGCAGATGGGCTATCTGGACAGGATCGTGGAGAGCGGCCAGAACCTGCTGCGCCTGCTCACGGACATAGTGGACCTTGCGCGTTTGGAAGCGGGCGAGGGCAAGAAGAATCTCGAACCGATTTCGCTCACGGCGCTGGTATATCAGTTTGCCGAACGCTACCGCATCGCGTGTCAGGCGAAGGGAAGGATCGACTTCGATCTGGACGTGGACCAGCGCATGCCCGACTTCATAGAGAGCGACAACGATATGCTCTCCCGGATACTTTCCAGCCTTCTGGACAACGCGGTGAAGTTTACCGACATGGGCCGGGTGAAGTTCGCCGTTTCGTGGATTGCCAAGGACCGCGACGGCAGAAGCGGCGTCACGTTCACGGTATCGGACACCGGGCCGGGCATCGCCCCGGAGATTGCGCGCAGCATTTTCAATCCCTTCAGTCAGGGCGATACAAGCCATACGCGCAGGCACGGCGGACTTGGTCTGGGCCTGACAATCGCGCACCGCCTCACGGCGCAGCTCGAAGGGCGTCTTACATTCGAGACCAAGATCGACGTCGGCTCGACGTTCAAGTTCTTCCTCCCGGCCAAGGCTCTCGACGAGAAGACAGCGCGAAGTGCCGTCAAGGATTAGGTAGCTTCGGGGCCTTCGTGGTTCGGCCTCGCCAGCAGGTGCGCGTGCGCGTCCGGGGCGAAGGGCTGGTCCATCCTCCCGTCTTCGATCATGAAGCGGTCGCATGTGCCCATAAGCTCCGCGTATGTTTCGCAAAGGCGCATCCGACGCAGGAAATCGCCTTCCGGGTCCACGCCCAGACCGATGAAGTTGAGCAGCTTTTTCATCCTCGGTATGTGCCGGTTCTCTGACAGGCCGGACTCGTCCGTGACCTCCCAGAGCGCGTCAACGTGTCTGCGCACGTCGGACAGGGTGGGGGCGAAGACGGGCGCTCCTGCGAACAGTTCCCTGCACTGGCGGAATATCCACGGGTTGCGCACTGCGGGGCGGCCTATCATCGCTCCGTGAGCGCCGGTCTCCTTGAGCACCAGAGCGGCCTTATCCGCAGAGCCTAGGTCTCCGTTGGCCAGCACGGGGCAGGGTAGGGCGCGGACGGCGGCGCGTATGTAGCCGTAATCGGGCTGGCCGCGGTAGAGCTGACGCACGGTGCGCGCGTGCAGGCTTACCAGATCGACCTTGTGCCGTATCATGAGGGCCATGAAGCGGTCGAAATGGCGGTCATCCTCAAAGCCGTAGCGCATTTTCACGCTCAACGTGCCGGGGCTTTCTTCGCGCAAAACGGCCAGAATCTCGTCTACGCGGTCCGGGTCGCGCAGAAGGCCGCCGCCGACGTTTTTCCTGAAAACTTTCGGCGCGGGGCAGCCGAGGTTCAGGTCTATTCCCGCTATCGGAAGGCGGGCCAGTTCCCTTGCCGCGCGGCGTATGTGTTCCGGGTCCTCGCCAATTATCTGCGCGAAAATCGGGCGTCCGGTCTCGTTTTCGCGGATGCAGCGTTCGATGTCCTTGTCGAGGCGCGAAGTCTCGTGGACGCGGTAGTATTCCGTGAAGAAATAGTCCGGCGCCCCGCAACGGGCCAGAAGACGCATGAAGCTGCGTCCGGTGATGTCCTGCATGGGGGCCAGAGCCGTTGGCGGCTGTCCCGGTGCGATCTGTGGCGGCAGGGGATGCATGTATGCGTGTGCCGTGTACGGCTGGCGCAGGCTTGCGGCTACTGTTCCTTGCTCAGGTCGATGAGCTTCTGTTTGGAAGGGCGGTAGAAGCAGGCCGTGGCTCCCGTGGCCCCGCACATGCAGGAGTTGGTCTGGTCGGCGATTTCGGCCACAATGCCGGCGCGTTCTTCGCGCGTTTCCGTCGCCACGCGGACTTTGACTAGTTCGTCGCGGTCCAGCGCGATGCTGATTTACCGCACAAGACTGGGGCCGAGTCCCTGTCTGCCGATGTGGACCGCCGGTTTGATATTCATGGCCATGCCGCGCAGTTTCGCGCGTTGGCGGCTGTTGAGTTCTATAGACATGCTTGTGTATCCTGCTTTGTGGGCAAGGGGACAGTCATTACCGACACTCGCCGGGCAATGCAAGGCTGCTCGACGATACGGCGTGCTTTGCCGCCTATCCCGCGCGTTCCCGTCGCGCCGACATTCACGCACGGCGAGATTCCCGCGCAGCGGCGCGTTTTACCGCCAGTCCGGGGAGCGCGTCGGGGGTTAACCCGCAGCGTTCAACTGGCCTTTGTCTTCGTTGCCGGACTTGTTCTGGGCCGATGCGCGCAGCTTGTCTTCCATCTGCACGATGGATTCTTCACGCTCAAGCAGGCGGCGGCTTTCCTCAATGAGGCGCTTCTGCTGCTGCGCCAGTTCTTTCTTGCTGGCTTCAAGATCGTCGAGCTGTTCCTCGATCTTGCGTTTTCTGGCCTCAAGGGATGCTTCCACTTCCAGAAGCAGTTCCTTGCGAAGGTCGTCTTTTTTGGCTTCGAATACGCCGTCGGCGTCTGAACGGAGCGCGTCCAGATCTCGCTGTTCCTTGGCTATCCGGGCCTGCGCCTGCGTGACCTGATCGCTCTCTTCGGCCAGTTCCTGCGCTTTCTTGAGATGGTCCAGCTTCTGGCGGCGCAGCACGGCCTGTTCTTCGCGGATGCGCTTTTCCGTTTCCATGGCCTTCATGGAAGACTCCTGAATTTCCTTGCGGTCGGCCTCGATGCGCACGCGTTCCTTTTCGAATTCCGCGCGTTCCTGCTCGATGTCTCCGCGCAGCTTCCAGAGTTCTTTTTCCTGATCCTTGCGGCGTTGTTCGAAGCTCTTCTGGTCCTGATCCAGATGTATGCGGTCCTGCTTGAAGGTTTCGAGCTGGCCTTCCAGTTCGCGGCGTTCCTTTTCCTGTGCCTGCGTGCGCAGTTCGAACTCGTGCATGCGGTTCTTGAGCAGTTCGCGCTCGGATTCGATTTCCATCAGCCTCTTTTCGCGTCCGTTTTCGAAGTCGCGGCAGGCCTTCTCGAAGAGATCGCGGCGCTGGTCCAGCTTGTCGGACTCGCCCTTGAGCTTCTTGTTCTCTTCGTCGATCTCCTTGCGCTTCCGTTCCATGGCCAGCATCTGGTCGTGGATTTCGTTCTGACGCTTTTCGATGGCTTCGAGCTTCTGCTGGCCGTCGGCGATTTCCTTGGCAAGCTGCTGAAGGACGATCTCGCGCTGGGCAAGGCCCTTCTCGCGCGCGATGATGGTTGTCTCGCGGTCGATGATGGCAGTCTCCATCTCGCGCCGCTGACGGGAAAAGTCTGTAATCTGCTGTTCGATCTTGGCCGCGCGTTCCTCGGTGTTCGTCTTGTCTTCGAGCAGCTTGCGCAGGTCTTCGCGCAGTCTGGCTTCCGCGCTTGAGATGGCCATCTCGCGCATGGAGTGTTCTTCGGCCTGTGCTTCGAACAGCAGGCGGTCCTTCTCGAAGCGCTTGGTGTTGTCTTCGATTTCGGTCTGCTTCTTGGCGATGGAATTGTACTGGCTTTCCAGTTCCGCTTTCTCGACCCGGAGGCGTTCCTCCCATTCTGCCGTGGCCTTGCTGCGGTGCATTTCAAACTCCGCGCGTTCTGTCTCCAGACGTTCGGCCTGTTCAGAAAATGTCTTGTTCTGCGCCTTCAGGTCGGCAAGGGCGGCGTGCCTGTCGCTTTCAAACTGTTCGTGACGTTTGGCGATAGCTGCCTGCTCCTTGGCGATTTCCTCGCGCGACTGCGCAATCTGCGTGTTCGTCGCTTCGCGTTCTTCCTCAAAGGTCTTGCGTTCCTGCGCTAGGGTCTGCTGCCTGACCTTGAGGTTCTGTATCTCCTGTTCGAAGCTGGTGCGTTCCACGCCGAGAAGTTCGCGCTGATGCAGCAGTTCCTTGATGGCTGTTTCGGAGTCAGCCTTGCGCTTGTCAAAGTCGGCCACCTTGGCCTCGCGCTGTCGGAGGTCCGCGTCGCGGGCCGTGAGGATTTCTCCCTTGCGCTTCAGTTCGGTCTGTTCGAGCTGGATGGTAGTTTCTCGCTCGGCCAGTTCTTCCTCATAGACCTGACGCTTCTGTTCAAAGTTGACCTGCTTCTTCTCGACGTCCCGCTGGAGCTGGGCCAGATTCTTTTCCTGCTGGGAAATCGCCTGCTGGCGGATTGCCAGATCCTCTTCCGCCTTGATTTGAAGGTTTTCGCGGGCCTGTTGCTCTTCGCGCTGGCCGTCCAGCAGGAAGCGCATTGATTCCAGATCCTTGAGGACTTTCTGCAGGCGCGCGTCTTCTTCTTCGAGGATATGGCGCTCGTCCGCTGCCTCATTCTTCTGGCGCGTGTTTTCAGCCTCAAATTCCGCGCGGATTATTTCCTGCTCCTGCAGGAAGGCCTTGCGGGTGGCATCCACTTTCGCGCTTTCCTCCGCGATGGACCTTGTCTGCTGCTTGAGTTCGGAAAGTGCGCTGTGGCGGTCGGCCTCGAACTGGGCCTGTATCTTGTCAAATTTTTCTCTCGCGGCCTTGAGTTCGAAGTTGGCCGCTTCCAGCTCCGCCTCGTGGAGCGCGCGCGACTGATCAAACTCTTTGCACTGCGCAAGCCACGCTTCGCGCTCCTTGGTGAACTTCGCCGTGGCGTCGTTCAAGTTGAGGTGTTCGATCTCGGTAAGTTCGCGCTCCTTCTGGAGCATCTTGATCGCTTCTTCCGCCTCGACCTTCTTGATTTCGGCCTGCTGGACTTCCTTCTCGCGCTTTTCCACCACGCCGCGGGCCTCTTCGAGGTCTATCTCGCGGGCCATCAGCTCCTGAGCGCGACGGCGCGTTTCCAATTCCAGTTCGCGGCGTCCGGCCTTGATCTGTTCCTGAGATTCGCTCAAGCGCAGTTCGAGAAGCTGTTCCTCGTTCTTGAGCTTGGCGATCTGTTCCTGATGGGCGTTGCGCTCCATTTCGAGCGCATTGTGCATCTTCTCGATCTGGGTCAGCGCCTGCTGGGCCTTTGCCTGACGCTCTTCTAGGGACTGGAAAGTGAGGGTGAGGGCTTCGACTTCGCTCTTGAGGCGCTCGGAGCGCGCTTGCAGGCTGTCGCGCTGTTGGGAGAAAGTCTTGTTTTCGAGGCTGAGCTTGGCGATGCGCTCGGTGAGGCGTTCCTGCTGGCCGGTAAGGGCTTTCTGCTCTTCGCGCAGGGCCAGAATGCGTTCGTTGGCCTGTCTTTCTACTTGCTCGATCTCCGCCTCGCGCGACTTCCATAGCTCTTTGGCGCTGTCCACCTCGCGTTGCGTGCGCAACAGTTCGGCTTCCTTGCTCTGTATGCTGCTGCGTTCCTCCTGAAGCTTCTTGAGCATGGACTCGGCGTCCTTGCGGATCGCGGCCATCTGCTCGCTGCTTACGCCGCCGTCCAGCAGGGCCTGATTGCGGGGGCGGGGCGTGTATTCGGTGCTCGAATGCGCGGCTCCGAAGATACGAGTGAGGGCTTTCAGCTCGTCCGGGCTGATGAAGGCGTCCTTCTGGATTCCGAGAAGACCGGCGAGGGTTCCGGCAAACTCGCTGATGTCCATGTCGTCGTACTGGCTGTCGGCAACGCCGATGCGCATCGCTTCCACAGCCGTGCGCAGGTCCAGCTTCGAGGATACGATGACGAGCGGAACTCCGGGGACTTTGTCCTTGATGGTGCGTACCCATGCGAGCTTGTCTGTGCCTTCGCATAAATCCACGATGCAAAGGTCGAAACTCTGGCCGGAGGCTCCGGCGAGCGCGCTTCCAAGATCGGCAAAACAGTTCAGCACGCAGCCTCTGTCCGTGAAGAGCAAACTCAGCAGCTTTCTCAGGGTGATGTCTTGCTTGAGAACGAGAATCTTCTTCATGGACTGGGAGGGGTTGGTGTTCAGCGTCATGTTTTGCCCTTCCGGGGTATGGATAGGTAATGATATTGCAGAGGACCTGGCGTGGGCCGAGGCCTGCATCATGCAAGATCGCGCGAGTACACGATCGTATGTACGGCTTATGCTATCCGGCTCGTTTCTAGGTGCAAGACCTTATTTCTTTCGCTGTGGTAAACTTTTCTGTTTGTCCGTCTGGAATAAATCAGGTTATCTGGCCGACTTGTAAGCAGTGCGTTCGTGATCGTTCTTCCAAACGCGCCAGCTTTTTGCTTAACGCCCACAGGCTCAAACATGTATCTGACTTCAGATGGCCGACAAGTGGCCCGCGTCAGCAGACCCGTTGACAGTATTCTGATTATCGACGACGAGCTGGCTCTGCTTGAGATGCTTCAAACCGTGGTGTCAACCTTCGGATACGAGGTTACGGTGGCTGCCAGCGTGGACGAGGCTGAGGGTATTCTGACAAGGCGCGGAACGCATACCTTTCAATGCGTGCTTTCCGACTACAAAATGCCGGGACGCAACGGTCTGGAGCTTCTTCGCTGGCTAAGGCACTTTGACAGCGACCTGTCCATCATCGTGAACACCGGCTACGCGAGCCACGAGGACGTGTCCGCCATGATCCGGGAGGGCGCGGTGGACGTCATGCGCAAGCCCGTCCAGATGTCCCTCCTAGGGCAGGCGCTGGCGCACGGGGTCAAGATGACTCGCATTTCCCGCCGCAGGGCCCGCGCGGAGCAGGCCGTCAAGCAGGTGGGCGTGGTGCAGGGCTACATGCTGGGCATCATGGGCATACGGGACCTGCCGTGGGTGGACCTGTATTCGCGGCCCATGCATCAGGCCGGGGGGGATTTCGTTTCCTGCCACCTGCGCCCCAACGGCGACCATCTCATAATCCTCGCCGACGTCGCGGGGCACAATCTCGACGCGGCCTACATTTCGGCCTTCTTCAACGGGGCCATCCACGGGATGGCAAGGGCGGGTCTGGCCTCGCGGGACATGATGGAAGAGATCAACCGCTTTCTTCTGGAGAAGTGGAACGACAGGGATCTGGGCGATTCTCTCGATCAGGCCCCGGAGGCTTCCATCTGCGCCACGTTTCTGGAAGTTGACGCGGATCGCAGCCGCATGGTCTGCAACAACAACGGCCTGCCCCCGCCGGTTCTGACCACAGCCGACGGGTTCAGCCGCCACCTCGGGGCCGGGAACTGCCCGCTGGGGCTGTACGAAGACGCGGAGACCAACGTGGAGGCGGTGGAGACCGCGCAGGGTTGCGCTCTTCTTTGTTACAGCGACGGGCTGGACGACTTCGCCCGCGCAATGCGCATAAGCACGCTTTCCCTCGCGTGCAGGCTTCACTACTGTTCCGATTCAGAGCGCGAAAAGCTGCTCGCGGATGCCGACGATGACGTGATGGTCGTGCGCGTGCGTCTGGCCGGTTGCGAAGAAGGCTCGTATTTCCCGATTCTGATGGAGTCCTATCCCGGGGACTCGGTGAGCAGATCGACGCCATCGAGGATTCTTGGACAAGGAGCATCTCCAACGCAGTGCCGGGAATCCCGGACGACAAACTGTACGCATTGTTGCTTACGGCCCGCGAAGCCATGTTGAACGCGCTTAAGCACGGCTGCGGCGGAAGTCATGAAAACAGCGCCACGCTGCATGTGCATTACAGCCAAAGGGCCAATACTTTGAGGCTGATGGTTGCGGATCCGGGCGAGGGATACTATGATAATTTCTTGACAGATCCAGACCCCGACATGGAAATGGAAAGGCACAGCGGTCTGGTTCTGATAAGAAACTTCCCGGATCGCATATGGACGGAGCGCAACAACGCGACGGTATTTGCAGATTTCTCATGGATTTGACTTGCATTCAAGCGGAAATAATTAGCACCATGCGTTACTGTCTCCTCCCCGTTAACGAGTAACCAGATAGGCGGGCCTGTGGCTGCGCCGACAGAAATTATTCAATGAATGTCACCATCCCTCAGGTAACCGTTGCCGGATCAGGTGAGGAAATCACCTTGGTAGTCGGCGGTAATATCCTCAGTACGAATGTTCAAGCGGTCCGGCAGAGGGTCTTGGACATTCTCAACGAGAACGAGAGCGGGAATCCGGAGTGGAAGCATTTGCATCTCGATATCACTGCCGCGCAAATGATTGATTCTACGGGTCTTAACTTTCTTGTCGCGGTGTCGCGGCACGTGAAAAAGCGCGGCGTTGAGCTGAAGATCAGCGTTAGTAGCGCAAACATCGCCAAGAGCTTCAGCTTTATACGTCTTGATCGGCAGGCTCAGGTTGAAGTCCTTGAGGCTAGCTAGATTCTTGGAGCAACAGATGACAAAAGTGGCCGAGTCAAGCATACAGAATGTGCAGTACGCAGATTTGCTTACATGCATCGAGGGCGATCAGCCCGAGTCGTATGAGCAGAGCGTGTCGTTTGTAGTCACCATCGGCCAGAATCCCTCGCACGTGATGCAGTCCATGCGCAGCCAGCATGGCGTGCTGCCTTATCCGACCACGACCAGAGAGATCAACGGCGACGTCCTGCTGACGTTCTGGAAGCTTCTTGAGCTTCACGCGAAGGATTACCGCCGCCTGTCCATGGACGATCTGGTAAGCCTGCCCGTGAACGACTGGCCCAGCGTCCCGGTGGGGCAGGTGGGTCCGCTTCTGATCATGGGCCACTGCTGCCCGCCTTCCCGCCTTTGCTGGGGCATCGATCCCGACGCATGCCCGATGGTGTGGCTTACGCCCAAGACGTATCACGCATACCTGCAGAACACTTTGCGCTTCCTTTCCGAACGGGAGGTGCGCCCGCGCCTTTACCGCGAACAGAGCCAGCTCGTCGCCGAACTGCGGCACGAACTTGAGGAGTTTGACGAGAACGATCGCGTCATCCCCATCATGAAGTGGATGCTCACGGCTCTGCCCATGAGTCAGGAGGACCGCACTTTCCTCGAAGAATCTATCGAAGAGGGCACGTTGACGATGCCGGCTGGCTACACCGCCGCGATCGACTTCATCGCTACGCGCGCGCCGCTCATGGACATCCGCGAGACGGACGTTCCCCCGCGGCTTTACGAGCGCATACCGCGCAACCTCGTGGACCGCTACAAGGTGCTGTGCTTTCTGGAGACGGACAAGGAGTTCTACGTGGCCGTGCCCCGCCTCGACGACTTCGAGTGCGAGGACCAGTTGATCAACCGCCTGAAGCTCGAAAAGGAGCTTGTTCGCGTGCAGGCCCGCGCCAACGACATTCTCATGCGCCTTGAGCGCTTCGAGAACACGGGCAGCCTGATGACCTCCGTGGTGGAGGACACCGGGGCCGAGGACCGCGCGATGCGCCAGTTCAACGCGGACATCACGATCAACGAGGATTCCGCCCGCCTGATCAACCCCAAGAGCTCGAACACCACGCCGGAGGAGCTTCTGGAGTGGGTGATCTACAACGCGATCACCGGCAAGGCTTCAGACATACATATCGAGCAGTACCGCGAACAGACGCGCTTCCGCACGCGCATCGACGGTCAGTTGACGACAATTTACACCGGCGCGATCAAAATGCTCATGCCAGTGGTTTCCATCATCAAGAACCACTGTAACATGACCTTGAACAACAACGACGCGCAGGACGGTCGTTTCTCGGTCAAGTTCGCCGGGCGCATCATCGACTCCCGCGTGTCCGCCATTCCGTGGCGGCGCAAGTTCCAGAAGATCACCATCCGTATTCTGGACAAGGGCTCGAACATCCGCTCGCTCGAGGACATGGGCCTGCCCACAAAGCAGCTTCGCATATTCCAGCAGGCCATCGCGCGCCCGCAGGGCATGATCGTCGTCACCGGGCCGACCGGTTCGGGCAAGTCCACTACGCTTTACGCGGTCATGCAGGCCCTGAACAAGGGCTCCATCAACGTGCAGACCATTGAGGACCCGATCGAATACGAAATGGAGGGCCTCAACCAGACGCAGGTTGACGCCAATCAGGACCTGACCTTTTACACCGTGCTGCGCCGCATCCTGCGCGCCGACCCGGACGTCGTGATGGTGGGGGAAATCCGCGACCGCGAGACGGCCATCACCGCTGCCGAGGCCGCCCTTACGGGCCACCTTATATTGACCACCCTGCACTCGCTGGACTCCATCCGCGCCATCGGTCGTCTGCTGGCCATGGGCGTGCAGAGCTACATGCTCGCGGACTCGCTGATCCTGCTTCACGCCCAGCGCCTTGTGCGCCGCCTTTGCCGCTGCCGCAGGGAAGACGTGATGACGCCCGAAATCGAGGACGTGTACCGCGAAGAGGGCTTTTTGGACGCCGGGGCGGACGCCATCCCGCACAAGAGCTTTTTCAAGCGCGGCTGCGCCGAGTGTTTCGGAACCGGTTACAGGGGGCGCATCGCCGTCATGGAACTGGCCCCTTTGAACGATCCCATGCGCGACGTGATCATCAACGGCGGTGACAGCGCGAAGCTTTTGCAACTGGCACTTGCCAACCAGTATGATCCGATGATAAGAACCGGCTTGCGCAAGGCTCTTTCGGGCGCGACCAGCGTCGAGGAATGCCTGCGCCTCAGAAGGTCATGACCCGGCATCGGTCCTGCATTT
>JBAZHO010000008.1:0-16141 GCA_041652375.1 Opitutales bacterium
TCGCGGGCAAGCCCGAAGGCATTCAGGCCATCACCGACCTGATGAACGCCATCGACACCGAGATCGCCACCCCGGAACGTCTCGTTGACCAGCCTTTCCTCATGAGCGTGGAGGACGTGTTCTCCATCACCGGTCGCGGCACTGTCGCCACCGGCCGCATCGAGCGTGGCCGTGTTCACGTCGGCGACGCCGTCGAAGTGGTCGGCCTGACCGAGACGCGCACCACGACCGTCACGGGCGTGGAAATGTTCCGCAAGCTGCTCAACGAAGGCCAGGCCGGCGACAACGTGGGTCTGCTCCTGCGCGGCATTGCCAAGGAAGACGTCGAGCGCGGTCACGTGCTGGCCGCCCCCAAGAGCATCAAGCCGCACGTCCAGGCCGAAGCCCAAGTTTACGTGCTGACCAAGGAAGAAGGAGGCCGTCACACGCCGTTCTTCGACGGCTACCGTCCGCAGTTCTACTTCCGCACAACTGACGTTACCGGCGTGGTCAACCTGCCCGAAGGCGTGGAAATGGTCATGCCCGGGGACAACATCGGTGTCGTCCTCAACCTGCAGAAGCCGATCGCCATGGAAGCGGGTCAGCGTTTCGCAATCCGCGAAGGTGGTCGCACCATCGGCGCGGGTCGTATTACAAAGATCAACGCCTAACATACAGACAGGCACTCTTTTCACGGGTGGCCGGGAGCCTCCTTCACGGGCTCCCGGCTACACCGTCTAACGAAGCAATTCGAAAAACAGTAGGGCAATAGCTCAATTGGTAGAGCGGCGGTCTCCAAAACCGTAGGTTGGGGGTTCGAGTCCCTCTTGCCCTGCCATTTTAGCAAGAACACGCAGCAAAGACGTCACGGAACAAACCCCCTTCCACAAGGATACGGGCAGACCCGCCCTCCGGCAGACCGGACGGCGAGAGACAACTCCGCGACACAACGGCAATGGTAAATCCCTTTCGCAAAACCAGACAGTTCTATCACGAGACCGTGCTGGAGCTGAAAAAGACAGTGTGGCCCACGCGCACCGAACTGCGCAACTCCACCGTCGTCGTCATAATCACGATATTTCTGCTTGGCGGCTTCACCGTCATTGCAGATTTCAGCGTGTACAGCTGGGTCCAGATGCTGACCAAGCTGGTGACAAGACAGTAAATAGCGCGTCGCCGTCCACACATCCGTTTTTTTCATCCATTTCCCCGATGACACAGGAAAACATCCACAGCGAAGGTCGCTGGTACGTGGTCCAAACCCTCTCCAACCTAGAGGGCAAGGTGAAGCGTTTCATTGAGAAACAGCTCGCGTACGAGGAGATGGAAGACTTCCTCTTCGAGGTTCTCATGCCCACCGAGGTTGTTTCCGAGGTCAAAGCTGGCAAGAAGAGCCAGAAGACGCGCAAACTTTACCCCGGCTACGTATTTCTGCACATGCGCCTCTACGATGAGGAAGGCAAGCTGCTCCACAAACCTTGGTATTTTATCAACGGCATCGACGGAGTGATCGGGTTTGTAGGCGGCAACCATCCGCACGCGCTCAAGGACGACGAGATAGCGCGCATTCTCGACCACGCAAAGGAAGCCGTGGGCAAGGAAGTGCCGAAAGTGCAGTACGAACTGGGCGAAAACGTCCGCATCACCGACGGGCCTTTCCTCAACCTCAACGGCACGATCGACGAGATCGACCCCGATGCTGGCAAGCTCAAGGTTTCGGTATCCATTTTCGGCCGCTTCACGCCGGTCACGCTCGAATACTGGCAGGTCGAGCGAGTCACCGAATAAGAGGCTTGTCCCGCAATTCCACCGCCAAAAGACACTTTTTAACACTCAGCTTTTTACCCGACCATCATGGCTAAGAAAGTCACAGGACAGATCAAGTTGCAACTCTCCGCCGGAGCGGCCAACCCCGCCCCGCCCGTAGGCCCGGCACTTGGCGCGGCAGGCGTCAACATCATGGCCTTCTGCAAGGAGTTCAACGCGCGCACCAAGGACCAGGCCGGCATGATTCTGCCAGCCGTGATCACCGTTTACGCCGACCGCTCGTTCACGTTCGAGCTGAAAAGCCCGCCCGCCTCGGTTCTGCTCCGCAAGGCAGCCAAGGTGGCCAAAGGCTCCGGCGTGCCGAACCGCGAAAAGGTTGGCAAGGTGACGAAGGCTCAGGTCGATGAAATCGCGGAAATCAAGAAGGCCGACCTCGGAGCTGGCAGCCCCGCAGCCGCCGCCCGCATCATCGAAGGAACCGCCCGCTCCATGGGCATCGACGTAATCTAGCTGCGCGCCGCCTTGGCGGCCCCGGGCCACACATCGCAGGCGCGACAGCGGCGCACGGGCACAGGCAGCACCACTCAAAGCAATATTTCTCAAGTTTTAACACTCAAATAACATATACGGGAAGGGAGTTTGCCCAAAATGCAACACAGCAAACGTTATCGTACCGCCCGCGAGCAATCCGAAGCACTCAAGACCTATCCGGTCGATGAGGCAGTGAAGATTCTCAGCGGCTTCAACAAGGCCAAGTTCAACGAAACCGTGGAACTGTCTGTCAACTTGGGCGTTGATCCCAAGCAGAGCAACCAGATGGTGCGCGGCATCGTCAACCTGCCCAAGGGCAGCGGCAAGAAGGTCCGCGTGGTAGTCTTCACCGAACAGCCCGAAGTCGCCATTGCGGCAGGGGCCGACGAAGCCGGTCTTCAGGACCTGCTCAAGAGAGTTGAAGAAGGCTGGATGGATTTTGACGTGGCCGTGGCCACGCCCACCGCGATGAAGGAAGTGCGCCGCGTGGCGCGCACCCTCGGTCCGCGCGGCCTGATGCCCAATCCCAAGAGCGGCACGGTGACAGAGGACGTCGCCGGAGCCATACACTCCATCAAGATGGGCGGCAGAGTCGAGTTCAAGATGGACAAGACGGCCAACATCGGCGTGGTGGTCGGCAAACGCACCCACAGCCCCGAAGATCTGGCCGAGAACATCAAGGCCACCATCGACGTGATCGCCAAGGCCAAGCCCGAAAACGTGAAGGGCCGCTACATCAAGAGCATGACCATATGCTCCACCATGAGCCCCTCCGTGAGGCTCGAACCTTCGATCTACGCGGGCATCTAACAGGGAGACGAACGACCAATGAGAGCTGAAAAACAATTTCTCGTAAAAGAAGTCAGCGGTTACCTCGACCAGTCCGACTACGCCGTGCTGATTGAGTACACGCGCTTCACCGTCGCGGAAGTGGCGCTGCTTCGCGCAAGGCTCAAGCCCTTGAACGCGCAGTTCCACGTCGTCAAGAGCAGCATCCTGAGCAAGGCGGCTGAAGAACGCGGCCTGCCGGACATCGACCCCGTTCTTGGCGGCCAGATCGCGCTTGTGAGCGGCGGCGACGACGTGGCAAGCATCGTCAAGGCGCTGGAATCCTTCTTCAAGGAAAAGGACAAGGGCGCGCTCAAGGGCGCCATCCTCTCCGGGGACATCATCGACAAGTCCCGCGTGGGCGAGCTTCGCAGCCTGCCCACCATGGATCAGGCACGCGCCACGCTGCTCGCCATGCTCAACACCCCGGCCACGATGCTGGTGCGCCTCATCGGCACGCCCTCGCAGCAACTGGTCACAGTGCTCGACGCCTTTGTTCGCAAGAACAGCGAAGGCGAAGCAGCCTAGCTGGTTCCCGCATTCATTTTTTTCACCGACAACCAAACTCTGAATCAGCCGCATTAGGGGAAAACAGGCCCTTAAACGACCCCATCCAACTTGGGGCGCTAATCGGCAAAGGAGATTATTATGGCAGACATCACACGCGAAGATGTAATCAATTGGCTCAGTAGCCAGAACGTGCTCGAAATCGCCGCTCTGGTCAAGGAGCTCGAAACCAAGTGGGGCGTAAGCGCCGCCGCTCCGGTTGCAGCAGCAGCCGCAGCAGCTCCCGCAGAAGCAGCCGCCGAGGTCGAAGAAAAGACCGAGTTCGACGTAATCCTGCTCGAAGCCGGATCCAACAAGATCGCCGTCTTCAAGGAAGTGCGCGCGATCACCGGTCTTGGCCTCAAGGAAGCCAAGGATCTGGTTGAATCCGCCCCGAAGGCGATCAAGGAAGCCGCCACCAAGGACGACGCCAACGAGATCAAGAAGAAGCTGGAAGCAGCAGGCGCCAAAGTCGAAATCAAGTAGTAATCGAGTATAATCACATACTCTTGCACATTCTTTCCACCACAGCCAGAGGGTTTCCGGGGTATCCGGGAACCCTCTGGCTCGTGCGTGTTCATCAACATTTCACCTGTCCGCCGCGAAGGCAGACCAGAGGGGGAAGACGCTTCGAAGGAAGGGCTCTTCCGCGACAGGCACTCCCCCTCCGTTCCGCTTTCAAGTCGTTCTCCGAGCCTAACTCAACCAGCTTATTAAGCCATGCCTGACCGCATCAATTTCGGCAAGCTCAAGGAAGTAATCGCACCCCCGAACCTGATCCAGATTCAGATCGACTCCTTCAAGGAGTTTCTGCAACAGGACAAGGTCGCCACGCAGCGCGAAGCCATCGGGCTTGAAGCAGTGTTCCGCGAAGTGTTCCCCATCGAAAGTTACGACGGGAACACGCAGCTCGAGTACGTCACGTACACCCTTTCCGGGCCGAAACTCACGGAGATGGAATGCATACGCGAAGGCGTCACATACTCCATTTCCCTGTACGTGAAGCTGCGCCTCAAGGAGGAAGAGTCCATCAAGGACGAAGAGATCTACATGGGCGAGATGCCCATGATGACCGACCGCGGCTCCTTCATCATCAACGGGGCAGAGCGCGTCATCGTTTCGCAGCTCCACCGCTCCCCCGGCATCGCCTTTGAAGTGGTCCCCCACTCCAGCGGCAAGCTCCTGTACAGCTTCCGCATCATCCCGGACCGCGGCACGTGGCTGGAATGCCAGTTCGACCAGAACGACCTTCTGTACGTCTATCTGGACCGCCGCCGCCGCCGCCGCAAGTTCCTCATCTCCACGCTTCTGCGCGCGATGGGTTACAGCACGGACCACGACATCCTGAACCTTTTCTACACGATCGACGAACTGAACATCGCCGACGCGCTCGAAATGGAGAGCGTGTCCAAGCTGGTTCTGGTCGAGGACCTTGTGGACGCCGAAAAGGGCGTCGTTCTGGCCCGCAGCTTTGAACCGCTCACCCGCACCATCGTGCGCGGCATAGAGGCGGCAGGCATCTCCAAGGTAAGCGTGATCGACACCTCCGACGACGACGGCGCAATCGTGCGCTGCCTCAAGAAGGACCCGACCCGCAACGAGGAGGAAGCCCTCAAGGACATCTACAAGCGCCTGCGCCCCGGCGAACCGCCGACAACGGCCAACGCCCGCGCCCTTATCAAGCGCCTCTTTCAGGATCCCAAGCGTTACGATCTGGGCCGCGTGGGCCGCTACAAGATCAACCAGAAGCTGAGTCTGGCCACTGATCTTGAGACGCGCATCATCACCGTCGAGGACATCGTCAAAGCGACCGACTACCTAACCCGTCTCAAGCGCGGCGAAGGCGTGCTCGACGACATCGACCACCTTGGCAGCCGCCGCGTGCGCAACGTGGGCGAACTGATGATGAACCAGTGCCGCATCGGCCTTGCCCGCACGGAGCGTCTGGTCAAGGAACGCATGACCCTTTACGATCAGAGCGTCGATTCGATCACCCCGCAGAAGCTGATCAACCCCAAGGCCCTCTCGACGGTCATCAGGGACTTCTTCGCGCGCAGCCAGCTTTCCCAGTTCATGGACCAGATCAACCCGCTGGCCGAACTGACGCACAAGCGCCGCCTCTCGGCCCTCGGGCCGGGCGGTTTGAACCGCGAACGCGCGGGCTTCGAAGTGCGCGACGTGCACCCGTCTCACTACGGACGCATCTGCCCGATCGAAACGCCTGAAGGTCCGAACATCGGTCTTATCAACTCGCTTTCGACATACGCGCAGGTCAACGAATTCGGCTTCATCGAAACGCCGTACCGCGTCGTGAAGGATGGCCGCGTGCTGGACGAAGTGCTCTACGTGAACGCCGACCAAGAGGAAGGCCACATCATCGCGCAGGCAGACTCCAAGCTGGACGCGAAGGGCTTTCTTCTGGGCCGCGTCACCGCCCGCAAGGGCGACGACACCCTTGAGGTGGACCCGTCCGAAGTGGCTTACATGGACGTGTCGCCCAAGCAGCTCGTGTCCGTGGCCGCAGGCCTGATCCCCTTCCTTGAGCACGACGACGCCAACCGCGCGCTGATGGGCTCGAACATGCAACGTCAGGGCGTGCCGCTTCTGAAGACCGAAGCTCCGCTCGTGGGCACGGGCATCGAAGGCCGCGTGGCCTGCGACTCGCGCACCGTCACCCAGGCCGAAAGCGACGGAATCGTGGCCAGCGTGGACGCCAAGCGCATCATCATCACCGCCGACGGCAAGATGCCCGTCAAACCGGAACGCTCCCTGAAGAGCGATCCGAAGACGGGGCTTTACGTCTATCGTCTGCGCAAGTTCCTGCGTTCCAATGCGGGAACCTGCTTCAACCAGACGCCCATCGTGATGAAGGGCCAGAAGGTAAAGCCCGGCGACGTGATCGCCGACGGCGCGGCCACAGACCACGGCGAGCTTGCCATCGGCAAGAACGTGCTCGTGGCCTACATGCCTTGGAACGGCTACAACTTTGAGGACGCCATCCTCATCTCCGAAAACCTTCTGCGCGACGACGTCTATACCTCGATCCACATTGAGGAGTACGAAGTCACCGCGCGGGACACCAAGCTCGGGCCGGAAGAAATCACGCGCGACATACCCAACGTGGGCGAAGAGGCTCTGAAGAACCTCAACCACGACGGCGTGATCCGCGTGGGCGCGGAGGTCAAGCCCGGAGACATCCTCGTGGGCAAGATCACCCCCAAGAGCGAGACCGAACTGGCCCCGGAAGAGAAGCTCCTGCGCGCGATCTTCGGCGAAAAGGCCGCAGACGTGAAGGACACCTCCCTTCTGGTCCCCTCGGGCGTCTATGGCATCATCATGGACGTGAAGGTGTCCAGCCGCACGGACGGGGAAAAAGACAAGCTCTCCCCCTCCGACCGCCGCCGTCAGGTCAAGAAGATCAACGAGGAGTTCCGCGCACAGTCCGACAAGCTGCGCGAGCAGCTCACCGAGGCTCTGTCGAACATCCTGCTGGGCGAGAAGATTCCGCTCGACGTGATCAATTCCGAGAGCAAGGAGATCATCATCGCGGCAAACCGCAAGATCACCAAGACCTTGCTGCGCCGTCTGGCCTCCGTCTATAAGACCATCGAGATCGACCCCTCGCCGGTCCGCATCAAGATCATGGAGATCGTCAACGCCTTCTCCGCCAAGTTCGACGAACTTGAGACCGATCAGGAGCGCAAGACCCAGACCATCGAATCCGGCGAGGACGTGGAACAGGGCGTGATCAAGAACGTCAAGGTCTATATCGCCACCAAGCGCAAGATTCAGGTGGGCGACAAGATGGCCGGACGCCACGGCAACAAGGGCGTCGTGGCCCGCGTCGTGCCGCAGGAGGACATGCCTTACCTGCCGGACGGAACACCCGTGATGATGTGCCTCAACCCGCTGGGCGTGCCTTCGCGCATGAACGTCGGGCAGGTGCTGGAATGTCACCTTGGCTGGGCCTGCAAAAAACTGGGGCTGCACATCGCAACCCCGGTCTTCGACGGCATCGGCGAGGCCGACATCCACAAGTACCTCAAGCAGGCAGGCCTGCCGGAGGGCGGCAAGAGCACCCTATACGACGGTCGCACCGGCGAATCGATGGACCAGAAGGTCGTCGTCGGCTACACCTACATGCTCAAGCTGAACCACTTGGTCGCGGACAAGATCCACGCCCGCGCGGTGGGTCCGTACAGCCTCATCACCCAGCAGCCCCTCGGCGGCAAGGCCCAGTACGGCGGCCAGCGATTCGGCGAAATGGAAGTGTGGGCGCTGGAAGCGTACGGCGCTGCCTACACCCTTCAGGAACTGCTCACCGTCAAGAGCGACGACGTGCAGGGCCGCACCAAGATTTACGAGGCTCTGGTCAAGGGCGACAACTCGCTTCAGGCAGGCACTCCGCAATCCTTCAACGTTCTGATGAAGGAAATTCAGAGTCTCTGTCTGGATATGCGCCTAGGCGATCAGGACGAGTTCTCCGCAGCAGCCGCCGCGCTGGAAAGCTAGGACAGCACCACAACACATCCCTGGCCAATTCATAACGAAACATCTTCAGCCATGCCCGACGAACAGGAACTGCAAAGCCGCGAGGCGCGTGATTTTCTCGGTTTCGAAAAGGATCAGTCCTTCGACCACGTATCCATCGCCGTGGCCAGCCCGGATATCATCCGAAGCTGGTCGCGCGGGGAAGTGAAAAACCCGGAGACGATCAACTACCGCACATTCAAGCCGGAACCCGGTGGCCTATTCTGCCAGCGTATTTTCGGCCCGGTGCGCGATTACGAGTGCGCGTGCGGAAAGTACAAGCGCATCAAGTTCAAGGGCGTCACCTGCGACCGCTGCGGCGTCGAAGTGACGATGTCCCGCGTGCGCCGCGAGCGCATGGGCCACATCGAACTGGCCGTGCCGGTTTCGCACATCTGGTTCCTCAAGAGCATGCCCAGCCGTCTGGGACTTTTGCTGGACATGACGGCGCGCAACCTCGAACGGGTCATCTACTATGAAAACTACATGGTGACCGACCCCGGCAAGACCCCGCTCGAAGAGAAGCAGCTTCTCACCGAACCGGAGTACCAGCAGGCCCAGCAGGAATACGGCGAAGAATCCTTCACCGCCAAGATGGGCGCGGGAGCAGTGCGCGAAGTGCTCGAAAAGCTCCACCTCGTATCCATCGTGGAAGAGCTTTACGAGCAGATGCACAACACCCGCTCCAAGCAGATCAAGAAGAAGATCTCCAAGCGCCTCAAGGTGATTCAGGGCTTCATCAACAGCGGAACCCGCCCCGAGTGGATGATTCTGGAAGTGCTGCCCGTGATCCCGCCGGACCTGCGCCCGCTGGTCCCGCTGGAAGGGGGCCGCTTCGCCACGAGCGACCTTAACGACCTTTACCGCCGCGTCATCAACCGCAACAACCGGTTGAAGAACCTGCTGATGCTCAAGACGCCGGACGTCATCATCCACAACGAGAAGCGCATGCTTCAGGAAGCCGTGGACGCGCTCTTCGACAACGGTCGCCACGGGCGCGCCGTCACCGGCGCGGGCAATCGCCCCCTCAAGAGCCTGTCCGACATGCTCAAGGGCAAGCAGGGCCGCTTCCGCCAGAACCTGCTCGGCAAGCGCGTGGACTACTCCGGTCGTTCCGTGATCGTCATCGGGCCGGAACTGAAGATTTTCCAGTGCGGCCTTCCCAAGAAGATGGCGCTGGTGCTCTTCGAACCGTTCATCATCCGCCGCCTCAAGGAACTCGGCTTTGTTCACACCGTGCGCGGCGCGCGCAAGATGATCGAGAAACGCTCCCCGGAAGTGTGGGACATCCTCGAAGAGGTCACCAAGGGCCACCCGGTGATGCTCAACCGTGCGCCTACGCTGCACCGTCTGTCCATTCAGGCATTCGAGCCGGTCCTCATCGAGGGCGACGCAATCCGCCTGCACCCGCTCGTTTGCGGCGCATACAATGCGGACTTCGACGGCGACCAGATGGCCGTTCACGTGCCCCTTTCGCTGGAAGCCGTGCTTGAGGCGAAGCTGCTCATGATGAGCAGCCACAACCTCTTCAGCCCCTCCAGCGGCGACCCGATCCTCATGCCTTCTCAGGACATCGTTCTGGGAGCGTACTACCTGACGATCGAACCGCGCAGGCGGC
Source organism: Opitutales bacterium (assembly GCA_041652375.1). Classification (GTDB taxonomy): domain Bacteria; phylum Verrucomicrobiota; class Verrucomicrobiia; order Opitutales; family Oceanipulchritudinaceae; genus Verruco-01. The sequence goes on from JBAZHO010000008.1 coordinate 9,800, forward strand.
CCGCCGAGGGCCAGCGTCTGCCGCTGTTCTCCTCCACTCAGGAAGTGATCATGGCCGAGGCCGACGGCGCGGTGAACAAGCATCAGTGGATCCGCATCGTCAATCAGGACTACGGACGCGACACCGTTTACGGCAAGAAGGACAAGAAGATCATCATCACCACGCCCGGACGCGTGTTCTTCAACGACATCTGGCCGAAGGAAATCGGCTTTGTGAACTTCTCCGTCCCGAAGAAGAAGCTCGGCGAGCTGATCCTGAACACTTACAAGACGCGCGGAAAGCCCGAGGCTATCGCCACGCTGGACCGCTTGAAGGAACTTGGCTTCAAGTTCGCCACCAAGGCCGGCATCTCCATCGGCATGGAAGACATGATCATCCCGCCGGAAAAGGATGAGATCGTCGCCCGCGCGCGCCAGAAGCTCAAGGACATCATCACGCAGTACAACCGGGGCATCATCACCCGCGGCGAGCGCGACAACAAGGTCATCGACATCTGGACCAGCGCCACGGACGAGATCGCCAAGGCAGTTTACAAGCACTTGGAATACAACAAGGGCAAGGACGAGGTGAACCCCGTCTTCCTCATGATGGATTCCGGCGCACGAGGCAACAAGCAGCAGGTGCGTCAGCTCTGCGGCGCTCGCGGCCTCATGGCCAAGCCCTCCGGCGAAATCATCGAGCGGCCCATTCTGTCCTCCTTCCGCGAGGGTCTGTCCGTTCTGGAATACTTCAGTTCGACGCACGGCGCACGCAAGGGTCTGGCCGACACGGCGCTCAAGACCGCCGACGCCGGTTACATGACCCGCAAGCTTTGCGACGTGGCGATGGATCTTATCATATCCTGCGACGACGACGGCAACCGCGACGGCATCTGGAAGAGCGCCATCTACGAGGGTGACGACGAGGTCGTATCCCTGCGCGACCGCATTCTGGGCCGCTGCTCTTGCGAAGACGTCCGCAACCCGATCGCGTTGGACGAGATCGTCGTCAGAAGCGCCGAACTTATCACGGACAAGATCGCCCGCCGCATCGACGAGCTCGGCATCGAGCGCGTCAAGATCATGTCCCCGCTCACCCATGTCGGCTCCAGCGGCCTGCCCGCCAACGCCTACGGCATCAACCCCGCCACGAACGAACGCGTCGAGGTCGGCACGGCCATCGGCATCATCGCGGCGCAGTCCATCGGCGAGCCCGGCACGCAGCTCACGATGCGCACATTCCACATCGGCGGCATCGCAAGCGCACTGGCCAAGGACAACGACATCAAGGCCCGTAACGAGGGTTACGTGCATTACGAGGGTCTGCGTCTTGTGTCCGTGGCTGCGGGCGATCAGATGATCAACGTGGTGCTCAACAAGACCGGATCGCTGACCGTTATCGACGAGCACGACAAGGAGCTGGAAACTTACAAGATTCCCGCCGGTGCAGTGCTCATGTTCAACGACGGCACAAAGATTTCCAAGGGGCAGGTTCTGGCCCAGTGGGATCCGCACAACGTTCCGATCATCTCCGAAAAGGGCGGCATCATTTCCTTCAAGGACATGATCCCGGGCGTCACCGTCAAGCGCGAGCTGGACGCCGCCACGGGCCGCATCGCCACCACCGTGGTCGAGCACAAGGAGGACTTGAATCCTTCCGTCGAGATCAACACCGACGAGAACGGCCAGCCCGGCAAGGTGCTCGCCACCTACTCGATTCCGACCGGGGCGCAGCTTCAGGTCAACGAGGGCGACATCATCAAGCCGGGCGCACTGCTGGCAAAAACCCCGCGTTCCACGTCCAAGACGCAGGACATCACCGGTGGTCTTCCCCGCGTGGCAGAGCTTTTCGAAGCCCGCCGCCCGAAGGAAGCCGCAGAGATGGCCAAGATCGACGGTATCGTGTCCATGGGCGGCTCGATCCGCGGCAAGAAGCGCCTCATCATCACCGACGAGGAGACGGCCAACGAGGAGGAGCACCTGATCCCGCACGGCAAGCACATCATCGTGCAGCCGGGCGACGTGGTCCGCAAGGGCCAGCACCTCACCGAGGGAGCCGCCGACCCGCACGAGATTCTTGAGATTCTCGGGCCGAACGCCGTTCAGGAATACCTGCTGTCCGAAATCCAGAAGGTTTATCGTCTGCAGGGCGTCACGATCAACGACAAGCATATCGAGGTCATCATCTCGCAGATGCTCCGCAAGGTGCGCATTTCCGACCCGGGCGACAGCGACTTCTTCTGGGGCGAACAGGTGGATAAGGACAAGTTCCTTACCGAGAATGAGCGTATCGCTGAGGCGGGCGGCAAGCCCGGCGAGGGCGAACCGATCTTGCTCGGCATCACCAAGGCTTCGGTCGAGACGGAATCTTTCATCTCGGCGGCTTCCTTCCAAGAGACCACGCGAGTGCTTACCGAGGCGGCAACGCTGGGTAAGAGCGACGCGCTGAAGGGCTTCAAGGAGAACGTCATCATGGGTCATCTCATTCCCGCCGGAACGGGTCTGCCGATGTATCGTCGTCTGAAGATCACCACCCTCGGCGCTGCGGAATCTTACGCCGCCGACGACAAGGACGTGGGTTAGGCCCATATCCGTACAATTCACGGGCGAACAGCCCGTTGCAAAAAGGCCCGCCGGAACAATCCGGCGGGCCTTTTTTGCATGGCAACCACTCTCCTAGAGCGTACCCCAAAAGTTTCCCAAAATAGAAAACGAATCTGCCTACGAATCGGGGCAACGGACATATGTGTGCACCCCCGGACGCCTCGGAGAGGCGTCCCTACCCAAGATTGTGCATATCAATGCAATAGCCGTCTTAAAGGTAGGGACGGCTCTCCGAGCCGTCCGGTAAAGCGTGCGATTCACCTGCGGGTTCAAATTGGCGGACTTTTGGCAATCGCTATATATAGCGATTGCCAAAAGTCCGCCAAAATTGCAGACCAAGAGTTTATCCGCAGATTACACGCATTACGCAGATTGGAGGAAACGCAGAGAAGAGTTTTATAGTGGTTTAGATCAATATGTGGACATTCTGAGCGCTGAAAGCGCGGCATAAACTGGCGATCATGCCGCGCTTTCAGCGCTTGGATAATATTGGGATGCATACCCCGGGTTCCGCTTCGCTCCACCCGGGGCTTTCTCATGGCGCGCTTTCAGCGCTTCCTCGGAGTGTCCACAAGTCAATGTGAACTACTATAATAATCTGCGAACATCGGCGTTGATCTGCGGTTCCATGTTTCGGTTTTATTGGTAATCGCTATATGGTGGTTCCCGCCCCAAAACTGGGCGGGGCGCCCCCCGTGGAAGCGCCCCGCTTGCTGCTGTACTGTGTTTTACTCCCTTGCCCGATCAGGCTTGGGAAATGTCGGACCCGGCTTCAGGCCAGATACCCGGAAAGGTTTGAAAAGGGTAGGTAGTTGTCCGGCTGGTCGTCTTTCAGGTTCACGCCGGATATCTTGCGCGTCAGGCTTTCGCCGATCAGATAGGCCAGTTTGAGCGCGGCAGCCGTTGGTCGCATACCCGCGCTGCGTATGTTGGATATGCAGTTGCGTGCTTCGTCGGTGGTGCCTTCCTTGGTTTCCCATGTCATGTAGATGCCCATCGAATCGGGCGATGACAGGCCGGGGCGTTCCCCGATCAGGATTGCCACGACTTTCGCGCGTAGGCGCTGGCCGACGGCGTCTCCGAGGGCGACGCGGCTCTGGCTGGCCACGCAGACCGGGCCGATGCTGATTCCGGCCTTGCGGCACATGGGGAGGAATGCCTCTAGGAAAGGAACGGCGTTCTCGTGAATGGCGCGGGAGGAGAGGCCGTCGCCCACCACGATCGCCAGATCGCAGGGCTGGCAGTCCATGTCCTCAAGCAGCCTTTCGGAACGGGGGCTGAGGCGGCGTCCGAGGTCAGGCCTCGTGAGGTATTCGGCGCGGTGTTCCGCCGCGCTTTCCACTTGTATGGTCTCAAGGCCCAGCCCGCGTATGCGCTCGGCCACGCCCTCGTTGTCGAAGCGGGTATGCACGGCGTCTCGCGCGCGGGCGTGCGATAGGCGGAAGGACAGGGTCTCCCCCACGGGGATGCCCACCCCTGCCCTGCCAAGGGCGATTCGCGCGTCGGTGAATGCCCGCAGCTTCACCCAGGGGTCCTGTATGGCCGTTTCGGCCTTCGGAGCAAGTGTCCCGTTTGCGTTCATCATGCCAGTGTGCTTGAAAGTTCGTTCGACATGCGAAGCATCGGATGCCGCGCCTCGACCGCGCGCAACCTGCCCGCCGTGTCGTGTATGCGGTTGTTTTCGAGCCATGCCTGATACTCCGGCGCGGGCTTCAGGCCGAGCAGGCGGCGCACGTAAACGGCGTCGTGGTAGGACGTGCTCTGGTAGTTGAGCATGATGTCGTCCGCACCGGGCACGCCCATGATGTAGCTCACGCCAGCCGTGCAGAGAAGCGTGAGCAGGGCGTCCATGTCGTCCTGATCCGCCTCCGCGTGGTTGGTGTAACAGACGTCCACGCCCATCGGCACGCCCATGAGCTTGCCGCAGAAGTGGTCCTCAAGACCGGCGCGGGTGATCTGCTTGCCGTTGTAAAGGTATTCCGGGCCGATGAAGCCGACCACGGTGTTCACGAGCAGGGGCTTGAACTCCCGGGCCACGGCGTAGGAGCGGGCCTCGCAGGTCTGCTGGTCCACGCCGCAGTGCGCGTTGGCGGAAAGGGCGCTGCCCTGCCCCGTTTCAAAATACATCACGTTCTGCCCCACCGTGCCGCGCTTCAGGCTCTGGGCGGCATCGTAGCCTTCCTTCAGGACGGCGAGGTTCACGCCGAAGCTCTTGTTCGCGCCCTCGGTCCCGGCTATGGACTGGAACACGAGGTCCACCGGCGCGCCTTTTCCGATGGCGGCGATCGTGGTGGTGACGTGGGTCAGCACGCAGCTCTGCGTGGGTATTTCGTACCGCTGACGCAGATTGTCGAGCATCTCCAGCAGCACGCAGACGTTCTTCAGGTTGTCCGTGGCCGGGTTGATGCCGATGACGGCGTCTCCGCCGCCGTAAAAGAGGCCGTCCAGAGTCGCAGCCGCGATTCCGCGCGCGTCGTCCGTCGGGTGGTTTGGCTGGATTCGCGTCGCAAGGCGGCCCGGAAGGCCGATGGTGTCGCGGAAGGCCGTGACCACGCGGCACTTGCTGCCCACGTAGATCAGATCCTGCAGGCGCATGATCTTGCTCACCGCAGCCGCCATCTCGGGCGTCACGCCGGGGGCAATGCGGGCCAGCATCGCGCTGTCGGCCTCGTCGCCCAGCAGCCAGTCGCGGAACATGCCCACGGTGAAGCCGGAAATCGGCATGAAGGCCAGCTTGTCGTGGCGGTCCACGATCAGGCGCGTCACCTCGTCGCTCTCGTAAGGAATGATCAGCTCTTCCAGAAAGCGCGTCAGAGGAAGCTCCGCCAGACACATCTGTGCGGCGACGCGCTCCTCCTCGTTCTCCGCTGCCACGCCTGCCAGACAGTCGCCCGAACGCAACGGCGTCGCCTTGGCGAGCAAGGTCTTGAGGTCACGAAAGTTGTGACTCACTCCGTCGATGCGGATCGCGTATGGCATATGTTCGGGGGGGGACAGAGGCCTTGAGGCCGGACAGGGGCTGTTTTCAGAAAAGGGTTGTCCCGGCCCCGCCCGCCACGACGGCGGGCGGAGGCCGGAACGACATTCAGTATGGCATTACTTCAACGAAGCCGCCGCTCTGGACTTCTCCTCGGTCACTGCGAACTGCTCTTCCGGCGAGAGGATGAGCTGCTTGCGTCCGACAAAGGCGAAGTAGGCGATGCCGAGCAGATACCAAACCAAGGCTCCGATGACGACCTTCTGGTAGATCGGGTCGATCATGAACAGGCTGACCAGCGTCACAGCGGCGATGACTAGGGCAACGGCTGCGCCGGGGATGCCCAGCGGGCTCTTGTAGGGGCGCTCGATGCCGGGATGCTTCACCTTCAGGATGATGTAGCAAAGCATCTGGAGGCAGTACGAGATGACCGCGCCGAACACGGCCATGTTCAGCAGAACCGCGCCGACCGGGCTGCTCGCGCCCATGAAGTGAATCACAAGGGCCACGGCGTAACCGAGGATCGCGCCGCCGATGAGGGCCACGTGCGGAGTCTTGTACTTCTTGTGCGTGAGCGAGAGGAATGACGGGAAGTAACCCGCGCGGGACAGAGAGAACACCTGACGCCCGTAGGCGTAGATGATGGCGTGGAAGCTGGCGACAAGGCCCGCGACGGCCATGATGGCGAACAGCGAGCTACCGATACCCGTGCCGAGGATGGTCTTGAAACCGTCGAAGAGAGGTTCGCTGCTGGCGGCGATGCCCGCGGAACCGGGGGCAGAT